>CAZPTC010000020.1:0-16261 GCA_964589455.1 uncultured Desulfovibrionaceae bacterium
GACTCCACCATTGGTAATATTATTGCCGATGCCATGAGCAAAGTGGGCAAGGAAGGCGTTATTACCGTAGAAGAAGCAAAAGGCCTTGAAACCACCCTGGACACTGTGGAAGGTATGCAGTTTGACCGTGGCTACCTTTCCCCCTACTTTGTCACAGATACAGAAAAACTTGTGTGCGAACTGGATAACCCCTATATCCTGCTGCAAGAAAAGAAAATTGCCAGCATGAAAGAAATGCTGCCTATTTTGGAACAAATTGCCAAAGTAAACCGCCCCCTTGTTATTATTGCTGAAGATGTGGAAGGCGAAGCCCTTGCCACCCTGGTTGTCAACAAACTGCGCGGTGTGCTGCAAGTTGCCGCTGTCAAAGCCCCTGGTTTTGGTGACCGCCGTAAAGCCATGTTGGAAGACATTGCCATACTCACTGGTGGCCAGGTTGCCTCTGAAGACATGGGCATTAAAATTGAAAACTTCACCCTTGCTGACCTTGGTACTGCAAAGCGTGTGCTTATAGACAAAGATAACACCACCATTGTGGACGGCGCTGGTAAAGGCGACGACATTAAGGCCCGTGTGAAGCAAATCCGCGCCCAGATTGACGAAACCAGCTCGGACTACGACAAAGAAAAACTGCAGGAACGCCTTGCCAAACTTGTGGGTGGCGTGGCCGTTATCCATGTTGGCGCTGCTACTGAAATTGAAATGAAAGAAAAGAAAGACCGCGTGGAAGACGCCCTTAACGCCACCCGCGCGGCTGTGGAAGAAGGCATTGTGCCTGGCGGCGGCGCTGCATTTATCCGCTGCCTTGGCTGCCTGGATAGCCTGAAACTGGTGGACGATGACGTAGCCGCCGGCGTGAACATTGTACGCCGCGCCCTTGAGGAGCCCCTGCGCCAAATCTCCACCAACGCGGGCTTTGAAGGCTCTGTAGTGGTAGAAAAAGTGCGCCAGGGTAAAGACGGCTTTGGCTTCAACGCCGCCTCCGGCGAGTACGAAGATCTTATCAAAGCAGGCGTTATTGACCCCAAAAAGGTTACACGCATTGCCTTGCAAAACGCGGCATCTGTTGCATCCCTCCTGCTTACCACAGATTGCGCCATTGCCGAAAAACCCCAGCCTAAAGAAGCTGCCCCCGCTATGCCTGGTGGCATGGGCGGTATGGACGGCATGTATTAATAAGAACTTGGCGGGAAGGGGAAACCTTTTCCCTTCCCGCCATCCTCTTCCAAAAAATTTTTGTATCACCGGTTTCTCGTTTATGCGAGAAACCGGTTTTGTTTTTAAGGCATTGCGCCAGCTACTTGCACTCAGGTATTCTTTTTGCTATAGCAGAGCATAGATATTGCAGGTTTGTGGATAGAATTTTTCAAGGTTAAGGCATGGCAATGATGAAAAAAATTTTTCTGCTTTTTCTTCTCGTTGGCTTGTTTTTGCCAAGTCTACTCTATGCCCTACCCACAGCAGAAGAAATAGGCAGCAATATGGCGCAATTGCGCCTTGTTGACTTGGAAGAGCAGGCGCAGGAAGCAAGCGCCAAGTCTGCAGAAGTTTTTGCGAATATGCCAGAAAGAGAGCGCATAGCTTTTGGCTCGGAAGGCATGGATGTGGCCCTTGCATACATAGATTCCCTGGGTAAGCAGAGTATAGCCATTACCCAGTTTCTCAGCACAGAGATGGAGCCTTTTATGGCTACCTTCCGTGTGCTTACCCTTATGACCGAGGATAACAAAGAAAACCCTGTTCTCCTGCGGGCTATTCTTTCCCAAAATATGCTTCTTGTGGAGTCTATGGAAAACAGGCTGGCTCCTATTCTGAAACTCCAGAACTACCTGCGTAACCTCCAAACAAATTTGGAAACCGCAGTACGGAATATCCAGGAAACAGGCGGGGAAGAAATACTTATCCGCAACCTTATGCAGCTTGTGGGCAAGGTAATGGTTTTGCAGAAAAAACTGCAAGATGATATACAGCCCTTGTTTTCCCTCATGGAACGAGCAAAAGAGTATAACACCTATATTGAGAAGATTTCACGCGAAGCATGGCGAGGGTATTATTTTTCTGCCCCTGCAAAAATATTTAATCCCTATGCCTGGGCTAATGAAAAACAGTACTGGGATATTATGGTGGAAGATTTACCTTTCCGCCTGGATGTAGAGCTGCCTTCTGCAGAGTATATGGGAAGTACCTTTTTTATCTATTTCATCAATACCATTTGTCTTGCCGTGCTGTTTATGTTTGTTGCACGAAAATGGATAAAACGTCTTGACCCCCAAAATGCTTTTATAGGCTTAAGGCGCTATACGCAAAAGGGTTTTTTTCTTCTTGCCCTTGGCATAGCGGTTTTTTTGGGAGTTTTTGACCTCATTGGCCCCCAGTATCGGCTTATGCTGGTGCTGAGCAGTCTTTTAATCATCAGTGGAGAAATTTGCCTTACCTGGGCCCTTTCCTGCTTGCATAACAAAGTTAAAAACCCTGGGCCTAACCCATTCAGGCCTATTTTACTTGCTTCTTGCGGCGCTATTGTTATTTCCTACCCCAATTTTCCTCTTCTTGTGCTTACCCTTGTGTGGACAGGCTTTCTTGTGCTTAATCTAATACTGACACGCAAAGCACTGAAGCGGGATATGCTTACTGCAGAACGCACATTTTTGCGCCTTCATATTATCGCTGTATGGCTTTCCATATTCCTTTCCCTTTTTGGCTGGCCTTTGCTTTCGCTTGTGTTGCAACTTGGGGTAGACTGCATATTGGTAAGTGCGCATATTATTGTCACTCTGCTTGCCTTCTTTAACCAAAACTTACGCAAATATAACACAGATCAGCTTTCCTCCCAGGCTTTATGGTCTACTATTTTTGCAGCTCTTGCCGTGCCTGCTGCTATTGCCCTAGTTTTTGGTGGTATTGTGATGTGGATTATTGCCATGCCTGCCGGTTACATTATTTCTGTAGAATATTTACGTTTACGCCTGCAAGTGGCTTCAATATCTTTAGAACTGAACAGTATTATTATTGTTGTATGTTTGTACTATATTATGCGGGCTACTATTTTAGCACTTTGCATGTTTGCAAAACACAGTATACATAAAGTTGAGGGTATTGATAAAAGCATTGTTTCACCTTTATGTGCAGGCATAACGTATACACTCTGGGCAGTATTTATATTGCTTATTATGTACTACCTTGGCTTTAGCATGGAAAATGCGGCTTTTATTGCTGGTGGTCTTTCTGTTGGTATTGGTTTTGGTTTACAGGCTGTTGTGGGTAATTTTATTGCTGGTCTTATTCTTATTTTTTCTCGCGTGATGAATGAAGGGGATATAGTAGATGTAGGGGACTTGCGGGGTACTGTAAAGAAAATTAGTATACGCGCCACCTCTTTAGAAACAACAGACAATGCCCTTATTTATGTGCCAAACTCTGAGTTTATTTCCAGCAAGTTTATAAATTGGACGCGCAATGGTGTAACAGTACGTAAGGAAATTGAGGTAGGGGTTGCGTATGATGTAGACCTTGAACTTGCAGCGAGTTTGCTGATTAAAGCCGCCCATAGCCTTGAGCATGAACTTGCAAAACACCAGAAGCCCTTTACGCGGCTTGTGGATATCCATACATGGGAGTTTAAACTCTCGCTCTTTTATTTTGTGGATATGCACAAGGCTTCTGATGTGTCAGGTAAGTTGCGGGAAAAAATTGTGGAGCTTTTTAAGCAATACGGCATTCCTATTGCAAGTCTTTCTGTAGACGTACGGGCAAATAAACCAGCCTCGCCGCAGAACAATGCGGCAAAGGATGAAGCACTGCCTAAGGCATTACCCCAGGCGCAGCCAGCGCTCATGCCTGATGAAGATTAGAATATTTGCCCTGGATGGGTATTAAATGAAAAGGCCTTTCTTTTGCCAATAAGACAAAAGAAAGGCCTTTTTTGTTAACTAGCTTAAAGGCTTAGGATTTTTTAAGATCCGCCATAAAGGTTGTAAGGGTATTCAGCAGCTTTTTGCAAACATCGGGGTGTTTGTCTGCAACATTATGCAGTTGGAAGGGGTCGCTCTTACGGTCATATAGTTCGTCAGAGTTGCTGGTAATATACGCGGCACCGGGGGTGCATGTCCATTGGGCTTCGCCGTCAATGGTAGCGCCGGCATCGTGTTTGGCAAGGGCTTCGTTGGTGCCTTTAAGGGCGTCTTTAAGGGCTCTTTCTTCCTTTGTGGCTGCGCCGTGGGGCTGGGCCATGGCCATTTCTGTGTAGGCTTTCTTTTGCTCGTCAGTGAGTTTTTCAAAGTCAGTGCCCATAGACATAGCCATCATCATCAGAGAAGCTTCTTCGTCAATAGGCCCGCCGTCCTTGGTTTTGCGGGGCCAGTGTACATAGCACCAGTCTTCTGTATAAATGGCGGCACTTGCGCTGTAGTAGCCGGCAATGGCAAAGTCGCGTACTTTGCTTACTTCACCGCGTGCAAGCGGCAGCAGGGAGAAGCCTTGCATATCAGGGTGAACGCCAATGCCAAGCCAATCGCACACTGTTGGGCCCACGTCTACAGATTGGGTAAAGGCTTTAATGCGCTGGCCGGCTTTAATGCCAGGGGCGCGTAGCATCATGGGGGCGTGTACAAGCTCTTCATAAGGCCAGGGGCGGCACTTACGCATAATGCCGTGGCCGTGTTCGCCATAGCCAAGGGGTTCGCCGTGGTCAGAAACCTGCATGACCAGGGTGTTTTCTTCAAAGCCAAGGCGGCGTATGGCGTCTATAAGATAGCCAAACCATTTGTCGCACAGGGTAACAAGTTCTGCATACAGGGCGCGAACGTGTACCAGTTCTTTTTCTGTATACATGCCGTCGCAGGCACCCATGAAGGGCAGGAAGTCTTCTTTGCCCTTGTATTCCGGGTCATACGGACATGGGAAGTCCATGTACACGGAAGGGGGGTTCCAGGGTTCATGCGGGTCAAAGCTGTCTACCCAAAGGTAGAATTGCTTGTTGCGGTCTACTTGTTCTAAGTATTCCACAGCTTTTTTCATGGTTCTGGCAACATAGCGGTCTTCATCAGACTTCCAGTATTGCATTTGCTTGAGGTACGAAGAAATTTCGCCGTATTGCACGTCAAGGGCGGCTTCTGTAAGTTGTTCGCGGGCGCCTTTTTCGGCGGTTTCGCTGATATAGTTTTTTGGATCCAAGTGGATAAGGGGGTCTTGTGCGTAGAAGCTGTCGTCTGCTTCGTGGCCGTGGGTAAACCATACTTTGTCAAAGCCGCGGGTGTAGCCAAATTTGCTCAGGCGGTACATGGGGCAGTCAAAAATAAGGGCTGTGTCAATGGGGCGACCCCAGCAAAGGTCTGCAATGGTGGTGTCTTCCATTGTAATGGGTACCCAGCCGGCTTTGGGCAGGGTAAAACGGCCAGTATGCATGGCGCGGCGGCAAGGCACTGTGGGCAGGCCTTCTATATAGTTATTTTCAAACAAGACCCCTTCTCTGGCAAAGCGGTCAAAATTGGGGGTTTTAATCCATTCATTGCCATAGCAACCCAGATAGTTGAATTGCAGGCTGTCAAACATAACAACAATAGCATTTTTTAACATCTGAATCTCCTTAATACATCTTTATACACGTTTAATGTGAGCCCAGTCGCTAGATTGTCACTCACTTTGTGATTTTTAGTGCTAATGGATAATAAAAGCAACCCACAAAAACGTGCCCAACTTGCTTTTGTCTGGAAAAATCTTACAAGGGTAACGTGTTATGTGAAAAAAAATATTATTAACATTTTCAAGGGGGCAAAATACAGCGTAGACAATTTTTTTGCCCGGAAGTATTATAGAAAAAAAGGAGAACTTTATGCCAACATTACATATTGAAGGAATGAGCTGCGACCACTGCCGCCGCACTGTAACAGCCGCTATAGAAGAGCAGGGCGGGAAAAACGTGGTGGTAGATGTGGCAAAAGGCCTGGCAACGTGGGATGGCAGCCCGGATATTGCAGCAGCGGCAGAAGCCGTGGCAGAGCTTGGCTTTACACCTAAACCCTAAGCTCCATATAAAGTCCAGTCAGGCAGCTTTGCGCATTTAAGCCAGGCCCGGGTACAGTTTTTGGGTGGATAATACCTGGCCTGGCAACACGCTTTGTATGTAGGCCTCTACACGCGCAAAAACTTCTTCTGGCCGGACAGAATGGATATCGGATACAGGGGTATCAGGGCAAATGTAAAAATCGTTTTGCCCTAATGGCCGCCATATTTCCACCTGGTATTGCGTGATAATAGAGCAGAGTGTGCAGCCCATAGCTGAGGCTAAGTGCGCTGCCCCTGTAGACGTGGCGATAACCAGATCGCAGGAAAGAAAAAACGCGCCCGATTCATGCAAATTATACCCGTACACAATATTGTAGGCGCTCTTTTCCAGATGTATACGCTGGAGAAGCATTTCTTCCCCTTTGCCTGCCATAAAATAGAGCTCAATATCCGGGTATTTTTCCACAATATACTGCGCCAGCTTGGCATAATTTTCTGTTGCCCAGTGGTAACGCTGCGCTTTTATATTCCCCAGAAACAAGCAGAACCTGTATGGCTTGCGCTTGGGATATTTTTCTTTTGCTTCTTCAATATGCTTTTGGCTTACAGGGAAATAAAACCTGTAATCTTGTGTGAATATGCCCATATCTTCTAAAAAATTGCATAAGGCAATGGTGTAATGTTTTTCTGTCTTATTGGATGTAAGAATATGGGTATAGGTTTTGGTGTAATGCGCATGGGCATTGCCGCATGCTATTTTTATGGGTGCATTAAGGCAGGAACATAAAAAACTTGCGCTTTTTGACCCAGAAGTGAAATTGAGCAGGGCATCGTACCGGTTTTTGCGCAGGCGGACAATTAATGGGAGAATACTGGGCCACTTTTTTTTGTCATACACATACGAATGCCGGATTTCCGGCGCATACTGGAGCACTGCATGGTTCAGGTGGCTGCCTAAAAAGTCAAACTGCGCATGCGGGTATGTGCGGAAAAGTGCCCGTATGGCCGGGGTAGTGGCCAGGGCATCGCCTAATTTATCTGTACGCAGAAGCAGGATTTTTTTATAATCTAAGTCTGGCAGATGATAGAAATGTTTCATGGGGTAAACCTGCAGAGAGGGCAAGAAGTATCGGGATAGGCTATACGCATCCGTATGCTCCGGCATGGTGTCAGTGTTTTTTTATAAAAGGGTAATGGCTGTTAAAAACCCCAGTTTTCCCATGTTTTAAGGAGCTTTTTTAAGGCCTTTGCTCTGTGGCTGTGGCTGTTTTTTTCTTCGGCAGTCAGTTCTGCTGCATGGCGGGCATGGGGGCCTTTTTCTTCTTTGGGAATAAAAACAGGGTCATAGCCAAAGCCATTTGTACCACGCGGGGCAAGGGCAATACGGCCCTGCCATGCACTTTCTACCACAATTTCCTGGCACATGGTGCCGCGTGGCCCGCCTGCTTCGCCTGCAAGGGGAAGCACAAGCGCCATTGCGCACACAAAACGGGCGCTGCGGTCTTTTTCTGGCACATGGGCAAGGCACGTAAGAAGTTTGCGCACATTTGCCTGGTCTGTGGTTTCGCCGGGCAATAAGGGGAAAACAGGATCTTCCAAATGGTAACGTGCAGAATGCACACCGGGCAGGCCACGCGCTTCCCATAAGGGGCGGTTTGGCAGGTCTTTGGTGGAAAGGGCATCCACAATAAGGCCAGAATCATCCGCAAGGGCGGCTTTACCTGTGGCTTCAAATACGGCTCTTGCTTTTATGCGTGCGTTTTCTTCAAATGTATTGCCAGTTTCTTCCATATTAATGGAAAAAGCCTTGTATTTTTCTAAGCCTTCTATTGTAAAGCCTAAAGGTTCCAGTAAGTTGCGTAATTCCTGAACCTTCCCTTGGTTATGGGAGGCCAAAATGAGGTGTGTTTCTTTAAGCATTTCTGTAACCAGTTTTTTTAATAATAGAATTAAGCATGGATTAAACTTGGCAAGTTATGCTGTTTATGGTATATATACAGACAGATGAGGGGAACTGTTGTGTATTTCCAACAGTTTTTTTGTTTATATTGCCGCATTCAACGTGCAATATTGTGCTACGTTTTTTTTTGAAACGCAATGTTTTTTCTACTTGGGAAAAAACAAGGGAATATATGGCGCTTTCTTTTTTTTCTATAAGTCTTGGGTGTCCCAAAAACCGGGTGGATACAGAGCGATTTTTGGGTTCGCTTGGACCTTGCCACGCAGTGGAAGACCCAGAAGTTGCCCAGCTTGTTTTTTTAAATACCTGTGCGTTTATTGGCAGCGCGGTGGAAGAATCTGTTGCCACGCTTGTGCAGCTTGTGGCAGATTTAGAAGGCTTAAGCCCCAGGCCCCTGCTTGCTGTTGGCGGTTGTTTGGTGGGTCGTTTTGGGGCAGAAGCTCTGGCGCAGGAACTGCCAGAAGTGGATATTTGGCTGCCAGCCACAGATCAGCAGGCCTGGCCTGCTATGGCAGCAAAGGCGCTTGCAGAAAAAGCAGGCAAAAAACTGCATATCCCGCCAAAGGGGCGTCTTTTAAGCACTGCCCCCTCTTACGCATGGCTGAAAATTGGGGAAGGCTGCCGCCATTCCTGCGCATTTTGCACCATTCCCTCCATACGCGGTTCTCTTTCGTCAGAACCAGTTGAAAGCCTTGTGCAGGAAGCCAGCCTTTTGCTTGATCAGGGCGTAAAAGAGCTTGTGCTTGTAGCGCAGGATGTTGGTGCATGGCGGGCAGATAATGCCCATGCGGAACATGCCCGTGGCGACTTGCGCCCTTTGCTGGATGCTCTTTTTCCTTTAAAAGGTTTAGAGCGTTTGCGCCTTATGTATTTGTACCCTACAGAATTAAATCCCACCCTGCTTGGTTATTTGCAAAGCGCGTATAAAAGCGGTGCTCCCTTTGTGCCGTATTTTGATATGCCCCTGCAACACGCGGCCCCCAATGTGCTTTCCCGCATGGGGCGTCCTTTTGCGGGTAATCCGCAGGAAGTGCTGGATTCTATACGCCATTTTTTTCCGGAAGCAGCCCTTCGTACCACGTTTATCACGGGCTTTCCCGGAGAAACGGAGCAGGATTTTGCCCTGCTGCGTCAGTTTCTTGTTAAAAACCGTTTCCACCATGTAGGGGTTTTCCCTTACGCGGCAGAAGAAAACACCGTAGCGGCCTCTATGCCGGATCAGGTTCCGGAAGATATTAAGCTGCAACGGCGCGATACCCTTATGGCTCTTCAAGCCGAAATAAGCGAGGCTGTTCTTGAACAATACCTTGGCCAAACCTTGCCCATACTCATAGACGCACCCCATGAGGAATGGCCTGGTCTTTTTACAGGCCGTGCCTGGTTCCAGGCACCGGAAGTGGATGGCATCACCTATATCAGCGGGGACTTTAAACCCGGTGATACAGTGGAGGCCACAGTAACCTCAACCCATACATACGATATAGAAGCGATGACAGAAATATGAAAAAATACATTCTTCTTCTTTGCATGGCTACGTTTGCCATGCTTGGCGGCTGTGTAGAGCCGTCTTTGAATATCCCCGGTACTTCTGTGGATGTAGAAACCGCCCGCCTTATGGGTGTTTGGAAAAATGCAGATACTGGCGAATACCTTTGTCTGGATGAAGACGGCGTGCTTGGCCGCCCCGGTAATACCAGTATTGGGCTTGGTTGGGAGAAAAAAGGGAATGAGCTTTTCCTGTATAGTCTGGATACCCCTGGCAGCAGCACCCGTGTAGAGCGCTTCCGCATAGATGGCTCTGGCTCTTCCCTGCAACTGACAGATGAAAAAGGCCAGAAAGTTACATTCAGAAAAGCCACGGGCGAAGTGTACCGTATAGAGGGCGAAGCCCATTACAGAGAGCGTATGGCCCTTCCGCCACACGCTGTTATTGCCGCAACCCTTGCCCAGGCTAATGGTGCTTTGCTTGCCTGTAGCTATAAAGAGGTGGAAAACGGCCTTTTCTACCGCTTGTATGTGCCTTTTGCAGAATTGCGCAAAGCCAGCAGCCCCTTTACTCTTACTGTTACTATTTACCAGCAGAGCGATAGCCTTTTCAGTGGCTCCCAAGTTGTAAACCTGGACATGACCCAAAACCCCTACAGTGTGCCCAAGCTTTTGCTTAACCGCACATTGCCGGATGAAGCCACCCCGGAAACCATTGCCGTGCCTTCCCAGTACCAGTCTGCGGATAAGCAGGTAACACTGTATTTAGAGCAACGCGGCTTGTATGTGCTGCAAAAGGCCAGTGGTATTACGCTGGGGCATTGGCAGCAGGTAGAACGTAACCACCAGTTGGAACTGGTGGAAGGCTCTGCGGCACCCCGTGTGGCATCTTTGCGCCCCCAGGGCACTTTGCTGTACACCTCTAAAACTTCAGAAAAAGAATTGGAGCCTGTAAAGATGGCCCTGCCAGAACAGCCCATGCGCCTTTCTGGTAAGCTTACGTACACAGCAGATGCTGCTGTGCTGCAAGAATGTTCCTCTGGCCTCAATTTTGAAGTACAGGGCCTTGGCCTGCCAGATGTGCAAAAAAACCTGCGCAAACTTACCAGCAAATCTACAGAGCCAGTTTTTGCTACACTGGATGTTACGCTTATGCGGCGCGACGCAGCAAAGCATGGGGCAGAAGGATGGCCCCATGTGCTGGAAATTGCCGGGCCAGACAGTATTCTTGATATGGAAGTGGGCAAAACCTGCCCCCAAACATACGCTGGCACAAGCCTGCAAAATACCTATTGGCGCCTTACACGCATAGGGGATACCCCCGTCAGCGTATATCCAGACCAGCCAGAACCGCATATTGTGTTGCAGGAAGGCAAACGCAATACGGGTGATGTGCGTGGGAATGACGGCTGTAATAACTTCTTTATGCCGTGGGAACAACAGGGTGCAGAGCTGCACTTTGGGCAAGGTGGTTCTACTCTTATGCTTTGTCCCCAAGGGGATGCACAGGGTCGTGCTTTTTTAGAGGCTCTCAGCAAAACAACTTCCTATCAAATCCGTGGTTCTGTGCTGGAAATGCGTAATGGTGCAGTGCCATTACTTTCTTTTGAGGCAGTAGAACTTTAATCTATGTTGTAGTTTTTTAAACAACTAAAGAAACCATATGGAAAACTTTTCACATGGTTTCTTTGTTATTAAAGTAATGTATGCCTCCCCCTTTATTTTTTTAAGGGTAAATTTATCACGGAAAATTTGGGGGGGCATGCTATTCTACCCTATACAAAGAAACAATATTTTGCTATTATTTTAATAGACGATGCAGCAAAAAATTTGGTACGTTTTTCTTTTTCTGCCGCGCTTATTCGGCTGGCAAGGTTTAGCGTACCTTCCCAGTTTTTTTTCGCCCTTGCTAATTTGGCATGTACCCAATTTTTGGGGACGTAACAGCCGTGTTCCTTTTCCGGAGCCTTATCCATGCCCCACCAACTTTTCCATGCTGCGTGGTATCCCCTTATCGCAACGCGCCATTCACGTCGTTCTTATGACACGCATAACCCGCCAGATCCGGAAAAGCTGCGCGATTTAGAAGAGTTTTGCCAACATTTTACCCCATTTCCCCGTGCGCGTGTTGTGCTTGTTCATGGGCGTGGTGTAGAAGAAATTTACCATAATTTTATTCTCTCCTATGGTATTGTCACAAACCCGCCCGCAACATTTCTTTTTATTGCCACAGAAGATTCTTATGCAGAGCTTGGCTACACCGGGGAATGCGCTGTGCTGGAGGCTAAACGGCTTGGCCTTGATAGTTGTTGGATAGCGGGTACATTTAGTAAGCAAATTGCCAAAACATTTGTTTCTCTTGCTCCTGGTGAGAGGGTGGTAGCTGTTGCGCCACTGGGTAATGCGCTGCCAAAGCGCAGTATTACAGAAAAGGCTATGTCTGGGCTGTTAAGTTCGCGTAAACGGAAATACTTGCCAGAAATTTGTCCACAGCTTAAGGAAAACCCCGCTTTATTAGATACCTGGCCAGAGTGGGTACAGGCAGCGCTGCACGCTGCGCGTATTGCGCCATCTGGTGAAAACTGCCAGCCGTGGCGCTTCCATATTACAGAAGAGCATACCATTCACATCCGCTACGAAATGACAGGCCATGCCATGACCTGGCCTGCTGCCATGCGTCGCTTAGACTGTGGTATTGCTATGGCCCATATTGAAATAGCCGCGTATGCCAACCGTTTATGTGGGCAATGGGATTTTTACCCTTCCCCTCAGGTGGCCAGCTTTACCCCACAATTTTGCCTTTTGCGCGCCCCTTTGTGGGTGTACCCGAAATAACTGTTTCGGTAGCTTTCTTCCAGGAGGTAGCACAATGCCAGATTTGGATATATACCAAAGTACACAGTTGGACGAACGCTGGTTTGCGTGTATTGAACCCCGCCATTCCCGCCGAGTCTACAGTGCAGAACATGTGCCTTCTGCAGAATGTTTGGAAGCTTTGCGTACTTTTTGCACAAATTTTTCCCCTTTCCCGCATGCACGCATAGAATTTTTGCAGGGTAAAGCCGCGCATGATGTATTTGCCAGTATGGTACCCCTGTATGGGGTAGTGAAAAATGCCCCGGCTGCCTTTGTGTTTATTGGCAAAGAGGGGAAGGAAGAGCAGGCAGGCTATACGGGAGAGTGCGCTGTGCTTGAAGCCACAAGACTTGGGCTTAACACCTGCTGGATAGGCGGAACCTATAATAAAAAAGCGGCTGCTGCTCTGCCATTTGTAAAACCCCTTACAGATGAAAAAATTTTGGCTGTTTCGCCAGTTGGGTATGCGCTGGATAAAAAAACATTAATGGAAAAAGCTATGGGCAGTGTGGCAGGTTCGCGCACACGCAAAGAACTTACAGCGCTATGCCCGCAACTTGCAGAACAGCCAGGCCTTTTTACTACCTGGCCTCTTTGGGTTCAAGAAGCTTTGCAGGCAGCGCGCCTTGCGCCTTCTGGCCTTAATAGCCAAACATGGCGTTTTGTATGGCAAAAAGATGTGTTGTCCATAGGTTTTGACACAGGCGGTAATACCAAATCATGGCCTTTTGCCAAGCGCCGCTTAGATTGTGGTATAGCTATGGCGCATATAGAGCTTGGCGCTTTAACACATGGTGTGCATGGCACATGGCGCTTTGCCCCAAGCCCGGATGTAGCGATGTTTCAGCTTTTATAATGTCCTGTTTTAGGTTATTTTTATCTCTGTCAGTCTTTTTTTCTGTATTCTATGAATTTTAATATCTAATACGCAAAGAAAGCGTCTAGGCTGGTAAATTTTTCACAAGCGAAATAACTTTGAATTTTTTTGAAATTTGCATTTAACTAGTTGTAATTTTAAGGCAAATATTTTATTCTACTCTTTTTCCCGATTTAGATATGTTTTTTCCCGAAATAAAAAGTGTGAATATTTTTAGATGGTTTAAACTCTTTTTGACAAAAGTGCGCATGATAAAAAAATAGTGTCTGCGCGCCCATATCCCTCTCATTAGATTGACGACTTTTCCGCATAATGTTAAAAGCAACGCCTGGAATGGCGCTCGTCCCTCTTGTTGTTGGGACCAACTAAGCCGTAATAAGGAAAATAGTATGCAAAAGGAGCTTGTCGAGTTTATTGCCAGATCTCTGGTAGATAAGCCCGAAGCGGTAGAGGTAAGGGAAGTTGACGGCGAACAAACGTCTGTACTGGAACTTTACGTGGCAAAGGAAGATTTAGGCAAAGTCATAGGAAAACAAGGCCGTACAGCGCGCGCTATTCGCACGCTTCTGGGTGCCGTTTCTGCGAAAGCAAAGAAGCGCGTTGTCCTGGAAATTATTGAGTAAATGGAGCTTCCTTCTCTTCTGCTTCTTGCGCGAATTACCAAGCCCCACGGAATAAAAGGGGATTTTTGTGTAGAATACTATGCAGATTCCCTTGAATACCTCACCAAACCTCTTTTTCTCCGCAATGGGAAATTGGGGCAAAATGGGAAAAATGCGCGTATAAACGGGGCGAGCCACGGCTCGCCCATCGTTTTAGTTAACCCACCTCGCCAGCCTGCTGGGCCAGAGGGGGAGGCCTCGGCCTATGGCAGTTTTCTTACCCTGCATATTAAAGGGGTAGAAGACCGCAATAAAGCAGAAACCCTGCGCGGCCTTGAAATTTGCATAGAAAAGCACTACTTGCCGGAACCTGAGGATGACGATTATTATGTGGATGACCTTGTGGGCATGGAAATTTATCTTACACCAGCTCACCCACTGTACAATGCCAGCCAACCTGTTTTTGGTATTTTGGAAGATGTGCAATACCCGGCAGATAAAGAAGTGTGGACTATACGCGCCACAACAGGGGAAGAAGTGCTTTTTCCTGCTGTGCCAGAGTTTGTGGAGTCTGTGGATGAAGAAGAAGGCCGCATTAGTATTTGTCCGCCAGAAGGTTTGCTGGAACTTTATTTAGAAAGCTGATACAGTTTTGCAACCAGTTCACAAGCCCTTGTTTTTTTGTTTTATCCTCCGCCTTTTTTCTACACCATTACCCCCCACCTTTATCCCCAAATTTTCTTTTTCCCTTAATCCCCCTATTTTTTTTCTCCCATCCACTTCAGGGCCATTATGCATTATAATCTGGTTACACTTTTCCCGGAGTGGTTTAACTCCCCCCTGCAAACAGGCCTCATGGGAAAAGCTGTGGCGGATGCTCTTGTTTCTTTTTCTTTTCACAACCCGCGCGATTTTGCCCCGCCCCCGCATTGTCGCGTAGACGACAGCCCGTACGGCGGCGGCCCCGGCATGGTGCTCAAAGTAGACCCCCTGGCAGCCTGCCTGCGCTCTCTTAGCCCTGCCAACTCTTTGGCAAGCCCAGCCCTTTTGGATTCTGCCCCTCTTGCTTCCGCTTCTCATTTGCCGGGTCGTATTCTTGCCATGACCCCCGGGGGCAGGCCGTTTACACAGGCTATGGCGCGCTCCCTTGCGCTTGAGCCGTCTATCACCCTTATTTCTGGCCGTTATGAAGGCTTTGATGAACGGCTTTTCCAGATTTTCCCGCAAATTGAATGCGTAAGCGTAGGCGATGCCATTCTCAATGGCGGCGAAGTAGCGGCCCTTGCTATTATAGAAGCCACAGCGCGCCTTTTGCCCGGCTTTATGGGCAAGGAAGCCTCTGCCGAGGAAGAAAGCTTTTCCCATAGCCTTTTAGAATACCCCCACTATACCCGACCGGAAAATTTTGAAGGTCTTTGTGTCCCCCCCATTTTACAGGAAGGTAACCACGCGCGCATAGCCGCATGGCGAAAAGAAGAAAGTTTGCGCAGAACACTTGCTAACAGGCCAGATTTACTTGTTAATGCCCAGCTTTCTGCGGCTGACCGTGCCCTGCTTGCCAGTGAAAAACCATGCCGCTTGGGGCGGAATCTTTCCATCGCGCTTGTGCATCATCCCGTTATTCTTAGTGAAAAAATAATTGGCACAAGTTCTTTGACAAACTTAGACATTCACGATATATCTCGCAGTTCCCGCACCTATGGACTTTTTTCTGTAGGTATTATCACCCCATTGGAAGACCAGCTTGCCCTTGCGGAAAGCCTGAAAACCCACTGGGTAAGCGGTGTCCACACTGGTAAAGCAGACAGGGCAGAAGCCCTTTCCCTGCTTGCCCCCCACAAATGCCTTGAAGAGTATGTGGCTTTTGTGGAGCGCCAAACTGGCAGTAAACCCCTTTTACTTGCCAGCAGCGCCAAAGCCTTTGTGGATAAAAAAGGCCGGGAGCAAAAGCCCTGCACCCCCTACCCGGTGGTGCGCCAGCTTCTTGCAAACCGCCACGCCATCCTCTTGCTTGGCACAGCCAAAGGCTTGGCGCCGGATGTGCTTGCTATGTGCGATATTCTTTTGCCGCCCATACGCTTTGCTGGGGATTTCAATCATCTTTCGGTTCGCAGCGCTGCCGCCATTATGCTGGACAGACTGCTGGGAGACTACGACGCTTAAACGCTTATGCGAAGGAGTATATGGAATGGACATTATAAGAAAAATTGAGCGCGAACAAATGCGCATGGACATCCCGGCCTTTAAGTCCGGCGATACCGTGAAAGTGCACCTGCGCATCGTGGAAGGCGAAAAAGAACGCATCCAGATCTTCCAGGGCAATGTTATCCGCATCCAACGCGGTACCACCGGCGCCACCTTTACGGTGCGCAAAGTATCCGACGGCGTGGGTGTGGAACGTGTACTCCCCCTGCATTCCCCCTTTATCGACCATATCGAAGTGGTGACAGAAGGCCGCGTGCGTCGCTCCCGCCTGTA
>CAZPTC010000021.1:0-15918 GCA_964589455.1 uncultured Desulfovibrionaceae bacterium
GGTAATAAAAGAAAATATTGAAAAAGTCTTGGTTCAAAGTGGTTACATAACCCAAGAAGAGCTGAATACCCTGGCTCAATAGCCCTTTTTCCATGTTCTATTAACCGTGTAGCCCTATAAATATTTGGGGTTTACACGGTTTTTTTATGCGCCATACCTACAAAAATGCAGCCAAAATGCCGTACGCTATTAACACAAAATAAACCTGTATGCATGTTGCAATAAGGCCTAAAGACTTAGGCATTATAATGCAGTGTATCTGTTAGCCTTGATAATACCGTCACTATTACCCGTTTATTGTTAATTTTTATAGCATTATAATTTATAGAAGAAGCAGTATTGTATTACTTTAATACGAAAAATAAGTTATACTGCATTTCATGGAAAAGAAATCACAGGCCCAGTGGGCAATTGCAAAAGTGCTTCGAGAAGCAAGAGAAGCGAGTGGCATGACGCAAGTACAGCTTGCAGATTTTGCGGGACTCTCCCTTTCCTTTATCTCCGCTGTAGAGCGGGGCGCAATGGGTATGGGGCTTATAACATTTTTCCAAATTGCTGCGGTGGTAAATGTCAGCCCTACTGAGCTGGTGCGCCGTATTGAGGCGGAAATAATGCGTGGCCCCCAAAAACCTGAGCAAAAACAAGGTAGGCCCGCAACACGGAAGAAAAAAAGCCAATTTTTTTTGGAAAGTGTAAGTAAAGGGAAAAGCGCCAGGCTTTAGCAACTTCTTCTAAGCCAGGAATGTGGTGTGCCCCTGTTTTAGCAGAGGCGTGTTTAGGTGTTATCTCTTTTTGGGAGGCACCATGTACTTTTAGCCGCCAGGCGGCAAACTTGTAAGATTGCCGCCTGCTTGCGCCCAGAGCGTTTCCTGCCTAAGGAAGGGGAACCCTGGAATATCAGCAGTGTGCTGTTAGTCAAAGCGCTTGACACGTCTGTGGCAGGCTCCTTTGCCCGTGCGCGCAGTATAATCTTGGTGATAGTCTTCTGCTGGAAAAAACAGGCTGACTGGTACTATTTGGGTGACAACATCGTAGCCCTTGGTTATCAATATACCCACCAGCTTTTCTGCTACGGCCTTTTGTTCCTCATTGGCATAAAAAATAGCGCTGCGGTATTGTACGCCAATATCTGGCCCTTGGCGGTTCAGTTGGGTGGGGTCGTGTATTTCAAAAAATTCTTTTGCCAAAGTTTCGTATGAAATAATGTCTTTATTATAGGTTACAAGCACCGATTCAACAAAGCCCTTTTTCCCGTAGCTGACTATCTCGTAGGTAACAGGGCTAGGGCCTTGGCCGCTAAGAATTTGGCTTGGATCCATTGTGGCAAGTTGCTCTTCTGTTAACGGTTCTATTTCATAGCCACCTGTGTAGCCAGAAATAACATTAAACACGCCAGGCAGTTTGCTAAAAGCATCTTCTATGCCCCAAAAGCAGCCGCCTGCAAAAATGGCCTGTGCAGGGGTAACAAACATTGGCAAGGGCTCCCCCTCTGGGATAAAGCGCATAGAAATAGAGTTAACACAATGGCGCGTGTTTTTTGCGGTAAAGCCTTCCCCTTCAAAAACATGGCCCAAGTGCCCCCCACAGTTGGCGCACAGTATTTCTGTGCGTACGCCATCTGCATCTGGCTTGCGCAAAACAGCACCTCTTATGGCATCGTCAAAGCTTGGCCAGCCGCAGCCAGATTCAAACTTATCGGCAGATTTGTAAAGCGCTATGCCGCACTGGCGGCAAATGTAAGTACCAGGCGCTTTGTTATGCAAAAGTTCCCCAGAGTTTGGGGCTTCTGTCCCTTTCTGGTGAATAACTCTGGCTTCCTGCTCTGTAAGGGGGGGCATAGTATTAATCCTTGTTTCGCCAAAGGCGGTGGAGGAACAGGCAAAGAGAAAAAGCATTAGACATACAAGGGAAAAAGTGCGCGCGTGTTTCATAGACATAATGGCTCTCATTCTTCTGGCATAGTGCGGAAGAGAATGTCAGTTTTGTTAAAGCGGTCCACATAACAATTAATGTCACCCTTCATTGCTCCCCGTACTTTTTCTGCGGTAAATGTATCTGCAAAAAGGCGCGGGTCTATAATTTTAAAGGCAATATTCCCTGAAAATGCGTAGGGTACTATAAGAAAGTCCTGGCTGTGGCGGCGCAGTTTCCTAAAGGCGGCATAGGCGTCTTGTGGGGAGTCATAATTGCCACATGTAAGAAAAAACTGTTGGGTATAACGCTCTGGCATGGGTTGCGGTATAGCGGGCATAACAATATTAGTATTTACCGTTACTTTGTTTATATCGCGTATATGGGGGTTGGCTTTAAGCAGCTCTGGCATGGTTGGCTTTATAATGCCATAAAATGCCTGTATAATTTTTGCCAGGCTTTCACCAGCCTGTATGCTGTATACCCCCAGCAAGGGCTGAGCAGAAGAAAGCGGGTTATACACAAGGGTATCTTGTGTAACAAGAGAAGGCTGTGGGGTAAAAGGTTCCGGCTCTTTCATTGGGGGCACCGTTGCCGTTGTTGATGGCATGACAGATAGCGCCTGCGGGGGTGCCACAGGAGCCGAAGCTGTAGGGGGCGCCGCCGGCTTAACAGCAGGCTGTACTACTGGTGCGGCACTGGTCTGTGATGGGGCACCGGGTATTTGTGGTGGGTTTTGCGCGGTATCTAGCCTTTGCAGGGTAACTTTTCCTGCTTCAGCAGGCACTATGTCTTGTGCCTGCGCAACAGGCTGGCTGATACTTGGCTGTGTGGGGCTTGGCTGCGCAATGCCAGGCTGTGGGGCACTGCTTTCTGTGCGCATCCAAGAATGGGTGTCTATGCTATTAAGGAAAGGAATTTTGGGGGCCAGCACAAAAAGAATACCCAAAAAGACAATGCAGACGACAAGCCAGAGTGTTTTGCTGTGGCGTTTTGGCGGTTCTGGACTTGTAAGGGGAGAAGCTTCTCCCAATATATCCATGCGTTTTTTTTCTGCCCAAACAGCGCCCCAGGTGATACGGGACCTGTTCTGGATAATAAGCGAAAGCAAAAAGCGGTGGCACAGGTTCATAATGCGGCGTGGTCTGCCATAGCTTATACGATAAATGGCGTATAAAGCCGGCCATGTGAAAAGCTGTTCTGCCTTTGGGCCACCTACGCGGCGCAGGCGGTACCGTATAAGGCCTGCTGTTTCGCTGAAGGAAAGTGGCTTGAGGTGGATAAACTCATTCACCCTGTCTTTAAAGTTTGGCATGGCGGCCAAGTTGTTCATCATTTCCAATTGGCCAAAAAGCACAATTTGGATAAGCTTTTCTGTATTTGTTTCAAAGTTCAGCAGGGTACGCAAAACTTCCAGGCAAAAAGGCTGGAGCTTCTGGGCTTCATCTACCAGCAGCACAAGGGTTCTGCCCTGGTTAACCGCTAAGTTAAAGGTTGCCGCCTGTATTTCTTCAATATACCGCCTTGTATCTGCGCTTGTGCCAGCCCAGGGGGGCAAGCCCAGCAAGCTGTGTAAGTGCTTCACAAAAGTTATTTCATCAGGAAAATTAGGGTCCAATATCACATAGGTAAGGACATCTTCCTGCTCACTTAAGCTTTGCAGCAATGTGCGCATAAGGGTACTTTTGCCAGTGCCTACTTCCCCAAGCACAACATTAAGACCACGTTTTAGATGCAGAGCAATTTCCAGGCGGTGCAGGCACTGCTCGTGCATACCCGTAGGGTAATAGCTTTGCGGGTCTGGTGAGTTGGAAAAAGGTTCCCGCGTAAAATTGAGTATCTTTAGGTAGCTCATACGTTTTTTAGTAGCCTATCCCCGGCTTTCAAGCCCTAGAGTTGCGCACATGGCCTGCCAATTCATCCAGACCTTTTCCAGGCTTGTGCTGTTCAAATCCTGGCTGTTAAGAAGCGCATCTGCCCCAAGAATAAAGGCATTCACACCTGTGGGGTCTGTTGTGTTGCCATCTGCCACGCATACAACCATGCAGGAAAGCCTTGCTGCGCTAAGGCTTGCAAGCATATTCCGCAAAGCCGCAAAGTGCGCAGTATCTAATACCAGGGCCACAGGGGCCATTGTTTGCAACTGGTGCAAGGTAGCAGGTGTATTGTAGCTGACTTCCAGCCCCTTGCCCTGTGCCCATGCTACGGCATAGGGAACCCAGGATGCTGTTTCTGGCAAAATAAGCACACAGGCATTTGCGGCATCTAAAAGTTCCGTTATGTCATTAAGAGGCTGCACAGTGGCAGGAACACGGAGAAAAAGCTCATCAGACATCGTCATCCTCATCCTCCGGGTTTTCCAAGGTAAGAACCTCGCGGGTGTTAAGCCCGCGCTCATTGCGTATTCTGTCTAACAACTGCGTCATGCGCGACTGCTCTGTAGCGGCAAAACGGGCTGTATCTTCTGTTATTTTGCCTTCTTCGTAAAGATCCACAATATAATCATCAAAAAATACCATATTGCTGGGTCTTCCGTCTTGCAAAATCTGCGCATACGTTCTGTCTGGGCGCTCTTTTTCTAAAATAATTTCCCGCACCCGCAGGGTTGAGCGCATAACTTCAAAAGCGGCAACGCGTTTGCCATTTGTAGCAGGTAAAAGCCGCTGGCTTACAACAAACTGCAAGGAGCTTGCAAGACGCTGGCGGATAAGCTGTTCTTCCTGCGGGTCAAACATGCCCACAATACGGTTAATAGTTTCACCTGCCCCAGATGTGTGCAGGGTACCCATAACCAGGTGCCCAGTTTCTGCTGCCTGCATGGCAATATCCATAGTTTCTCTGTCGCGTATTTCACCCACAAGAATAATTTTGGGTGCTTGCCGCAGTGCAGCTCTAAGACCTTGCGCAAAATGGAAAAAGTCTGTGCCCAGTTCGCGCTGGCTAAAACTGGCCACTGGCAAGGGGCCTTCTTCGCTGTCTTTTTTATCTTTTTGCGACGGATACACAAATTCAATGGGGTCTTCAAGGGTAACAACGTGTACAGGTCTATGATACGCCACATGCTGCAAAGCAGCAGCTAATGATGTTGTTTTACCGCTGCCGGTTGGGCCGGTAACAAGGGCAAGCCCTGCGCGTGACATAGCCATATCTGCAAAAACAGAGGGTAAATTGAGCGATTCAATAGTGGGTATATCCCTTGGTAATTGGCGCATAACAATACCAATACCGCCAAAGCGCTTAAAGATATTTACACGAAAACGTATGCCTGTAGAGTGCCTGTAGGCTAAGTCCATACTGCCGGTTTGGGTAAGACTTGTGGTAGCGTCTTGCCGGGCAGAACAAAGCTGTGCAGCCAGAAAAGCCGTATGGTAGGAAGAAAGCATACCAAGAGAGGGGCGAGTTTCTAGCGTAAGAAGCTTTCCTGAAGATTCAATTTGAACAGGCTGGCCAGGCATAAAGAGCATGTCTGAAAAATCAGGACTAGCGGCAAGAGCCTGTGAAAGAAGCTTATCTACCAGTTGAAGCATGGTCCCACCATACCGGTTGAAAAATTTGGTGTAAAGTGTAATAGATACGTGTACCGTTATGTTGCATTAAAAGTAGGTGTTCACTCTATCATAAAGCCAAAGTGGCGTCAAAGGTGCCTGTAATGCTGTTATGGGAGGAAAATACAAGCGAGGTATTTTGAGAAAGTTTCTAAAGATTATCTAAAAAAAATCTGTATTGACAATGCAGGTAACTTTGTGGCAAGAACATCGAAGATAAAGATAAAGATGTTTTCTGCTTTTTACTTAATTGCTGAATTTGTTGGAGTGATACATGGCAGATGAAACAAAAGAACTTGCGGGTGCAGGGCTTTTGGGTGCTACCCCTGAAACGGATTCGCAACCAACAGGTGGGCAAGCTACAGTGGGAGAAATTGATTTCTCCGGAGCGGGTGCCTATTTTGGGGCTGGTGAAATAGCTATGCCAGAAGTGAAAGCAGACCCCAATATGAGCCATGATACCACAAAAATGACGGATTCTAAGGCTATGCCCGCAGACTTGGAAGGCTTGCTGTTGGAAATGGAAAAGTTTCCAGGGAAGCGGAAGAAGCCATATTACGCAGCCAAAAGCAGAAAAGCACACCAGGTAAACTGCCCCCCATGCAGCCTGTAAAAAGCCCTGCTGATCCATTTTTGGAATCTCTGCTTGGGGTGGAACTGGATTTAACTGGTGGCGGCACGGGTTCTCTTTTAACAGAAGAGAAACCCTTTGGTGATCTCACAACTCCCACTTCAGCAGTTTCTGAGTATGCGGATCCTCTTGCTTCTGCCCTATCTGATGCAATACTTGCAACCCCCTCTTCGCCCTCAGCCCCCTCTGCTTTGTCCGCCCTGTCTTCAATGGCATTAGATTTAGCGCCAGAAGCTTCTCCTTCACCTACGCCTTTTATTCTGGATATGGCAGTTAACAAGCCCAGTCAGCCATCTGCTGTACGAGAAAGCATTGCGCCTTCTCCCGCCCAGCAGGTGGCTCCTGCTGCTTTTGTTCCCCCAGCCCCCATCCCGGCAGTTTTAAACCCTAAGGCTGCGCAGTCTGCGTCTGAAACCTCTGCTGCGCCTTCAGGCGGGAATAGTTCTGGTGGGACTGCCAGTTCTCTTCAAGCTTTCTCTATACCAGAGAAAAGCTCTCCCTCAAAATTCACAAAGCCAAAAAAAGCCCCTAAAACTTCACGCTCTTCTAAACGTGCGCCAGTGCCGCGCATTATTGGGGTGGATTTTACAGGGACAGATCTTATTCTTGCTGAGTCAAAAGGCGTGAATACTGTTGTCACGCTTGCCGTGGTGCCAATTCCGCCCAGTTTAAATATGCTTTCCCAAGAAGGTTTTCTTTTCTTGCGTGAACAGCTTATGCGGGCTTGCGGTACTTTGCAGAATGTTGGTCTGTGGGTTATGGCCCCAGATGAAAGTGCAGAGGCCCGCTATGTGCGTGTGCCACTTGTTTCTCCTTCTGAATTGCAAAACGTGACATTTTGGACTGTAAAGCGCGAAAAAGATGTGGACGAAGGCATTTATGCTTTTGACTACCGCAAGTGCCCTGTTTTGTTTGAAAGCGGGGTTGAAAGGCAGCCGGTTTTAGCGTCACTTGTTCGCAAAGACTTTATGGAGCGCGTTTCTTCGCTAAGCGAATATGTGAACTTGCGGCTTCTTGGTATTGCGCCAAGGGCAATGGCTGTAGAAAATTTGTTTAGCTCTGGCTGGCTGGAAGCACCGGAGGAACAGGCCGCTGTTCTTTTTTTAGAAGAAACATGCGCCCATATTTACATTCTGCGTGAAGGCCATGTTGCGCTTTCGCGTACTGTAAAAACTGGCCTTAACAGCCTTGTAAGTGGGCTGTTTGAGTCTTACCAACATGAAATTGCAGAAAGCCTTCCCGGTGCTGAGGAAAACCCAGAAACTCAGGGGCGCAATTTCACTATGGATGATGCCTTCCACTTTCTGGCAGAAGGGGTTTTTCCCACTCTTTCAGGCTTTACCCCGCCAACGGATGATGAACTTATTGAGCGCATAGATTCTGCCTTAAGCCGCTTAGAGCGCCAAGTGGAGCGCTCACTCTCCAACTTTAACAGCTCCTCGGGTGCGGCACCTGTTTCGCGTATTAAACTTTGTGTGCCAAGGGCGTGCGAGACTTTGTTCAGCCAGTATTTTTCTACTTACCTGAATATTGAATGCTCCCCCATAAATATGCCTGCACGCCTTGCTCCTGGCCTTCTTGCGGATATGCAGAAAGTTGGGGTGGCTCTTCCCGCCTGTTTTCCTGCTGTTGGTATGTCTTTAGCCAGTGAAAACTACACCCCCAATAGCCTTATTCCGCTTTCGCAGGTGGAATTAGAGCGTAAAAAAAGGCGTGGAGTACTCAGTGGTATGGTAGTAGGCTGGGCCATGATTGGTATTTTCATCATGGGCGGCGTGGTTTCATGGTGGGATACCATGACATTGCGGGGTCAAAATGCCATAGCCTCACAAGTATTGAGTGAAGACTCTGCTGTCTCGCCAGAGCAAGTGCTTGCTACTGCACGCGAACTTGAATCGTTACGGCAAAGTTTAACTGCTTTGCATGCAAAGCGCTCTATGGCTTCCTTTACGGCAGAGCTTGCTCAGCTTACCCCTTCTTCCGTGCAGCTTGTTACTCTGCGCATGATTTCGCAAAATGCTCCCTCTCGTATGGGGAATGACACTGGTTCTGCCACGGCTATAATTTCTGGCTCTCTTACAGGTGATATTTTGCAAAGAGAGGCATTGCTAACAGACTATTTGTACCGCTTGCAGGCTTCTCCACTTGTTATGTCCATAACAGTGGAAAAAGTATTGAGTGGGGATAAGGTGACAAACTTTACCGCAACATTAAAACTGGTGTAATTATGGCAGTTTCCCAAATGCAAAAAAGTGGTATTTCTTGGGGGCAAGTTATCCTTATCCTTGTGCTGGTTATTGCCAGTGGGGTGTTCTGCGTCATGGGCTTTATGGAGCGTTCTGCTGCCACACTGGCTTTGCAGGAAACGCAGGTACGCCTGGAAGAGCAGAAGGTACTTATCCCCCTTATGATGAATTACCGCAGAGACTTGGACAGAGGCAACGCTATCCTTGCCCAAGCTGGGCAAGCAATACCACGTCCTGGTACCACAGATGAGCTTTTGCTTTCTTTGCGGCAAATTGCTATTGCCAATGGTTTGCAGGCCCCTTCCTTTATTCCCCGCTCTGAATCACAAATTGGCAATTCCTACTTGTGCTTAGACGGTGCCATTTCTGGTTCGTTGGATGATTTTAGAAAATTTTTGTTAGACCTTACGCGCGCACCGTGGATTAATGTTGTGGATAGCGTGGAAATTCTTTCCAGTCCCCAAGGGCCTACATTCCGCCTGACCCTCTGGGTGGATAAACCTGCGCAGTAAGCGTTTTTGCGCGCTAGAAAAAAGGGTATTGCGATGACAAAACGCGAAAAAATCATGCTTTCCGTAGCAGGTGTTTTGGTATTAGGCTATGGGCTTTTAACCATGCAGGATTTACTTGGGGGCAAAGCGCCGGAAATACCACGTCTTACTGCGCAAGATGTAGTGACGCAAACCGGTAATCTGGCCAGTGGTGAATCTATGGCAAAGCGCCAGCTTTATGCATTGGAAACATCGTTACGGCCCATTACAGCAGACCACTTCCGGGGAGATTTCTCCTTAGCGGATAAGCTTGCAGGCAATAATATACAGGCACTGGCCATGCAGTATTCTGGCTATCTTATTGTGGGAAACAGACCCTATGCTATTATTGATGGTCTGGAGTACACAATTGGGGAAAATATTGCTTCAACAGGTTATTCTGTAAAAGAAATTACCCAGGAATATGTGCTTCTTAATTCTGGTGAAGACAGCCCAGAACAGAAAATTAAATATATCGGTGATCCGCTTTAATAGCCGTACATGTCCAGCAATGGATTAAACGATACCAGGAAAGGATTTTCCCATGCTGCATGCAAAAGCCCCGTCCATGTGTTTAAGTCCCCGCATGCGTGTTCCACACCTTGCGTTTTTGCTTGTATTTGTCTTTATGCTGCTTACCGGCTGTGCAAATAAGCCACTGAAGCCAGATCCATTTATCCAGGAATGGCAGCAAAAGGCAGATACTTCCCGTGGGTATTCGCCTTCTACAGAAAATATGGGGCCGCCAGAGACCCGTACTATTATTTCGCATAAGCCCAGTGTGCCTTCGCAAAGAGGTTCGGACAGGGGGCTGCCTTCTTTGCCCGTTACTCTGAAGCTGCATAATGTTGATGTTTCTATTGCCTTGCGCAGCCTTGCTGTTGCAGCAGATGTGAATATTATGCTTACCCCCAATGTTAAGGGTACTGTAAGCATCAATGTGAAGGATACTTCCTGGAGCGATGTTTTCCGTAGCATCCTTGCCGGGAATGGTTTGGAATACTACTGGCAGGGCAATATTCTCCAGGTACTGACCCCAACGGATATGCAAAACAAAATGCGGCTGGAGCAATTGGAGCAACAGCGTGTGCAACTGGCTGTTAATGCCGCAAGCACTGGTACACAGCTTACCACAGTTGTTTCTATCCGCTATGCGGAAGCCAATGCTTTGGCAGAAGCCCTTTCGCAATTTTTGCCTGGCTCTTTACCAGGTGGTGGCGGTAAAATTACTTCCTCTGGCGGTTCTGGTGGTGGTGGCGCAGGTGGCGGAGAAGCAGGCAGCAGCAGTTCTATTGGAGGCGATGGTGGCCTTGGGCCGCTGGCAACCATAAGCGGAGCCGCAAAAATTATGACTGACCCTGCTAGTAATTCTGTTATTCTTCAGGCATCTGAACAGGATACCCAGAAAATAATTAAACTTATTGAAGCGCTTGATACCCCGCGCAAACAAGTACATATACGCGCCCATATTATACAAGCCACCCAGAGTACTGCGCTTAATTTGGGTGTGGAGTGGGGTGCTTCTTTCTCTAACAGGAGAGGTGCTGCACCCGGTTCTACCGCACTTGATACCATTGTAGGTGGAGGTATAATTGGTGGACAAGCAGGTCTTGTGGGTTCTGCCGTATATTCTTTTGCCAAGGGTGCCCTCCAGCTTAACCTGAATGCCCTGCAATCAGAAGGGAAGATCAATATTCTTTCCTCCCCTTCCATCACCACTATGGATAACCAAATGGCGTATACGGAAAGTGGGGAACGTGTGCCATATGCAGTGTATAACCCAGATGACCGCACAACAACAATCCAGTTCCAGGATGCGCTGTTGCGTCTTGAAATTTTGCCACACGTGATAGATGGTAACCATCTTAGCCTGCAAATAAAAATAAGCAACGATGAACT
Source organism: uncultured Desulfovibrionaceae bacterium (assembly GCA_964589455.1). Lineage (GTDB taxonomy): Bacteria > Desulfobacterota > Desulfovibrionia > Desulfovibrionales > Desulfovibrionaceae > CAZPTC01. Next base: position 10,763 of record CAZPTC010000021.1, read on the forward strand.
GGGCGAACTTGTTGCGGGCACAGGGTATTACCGTATCTTGAAAAAGCAAACAGAAACCAACCTTGTGGTGCCTAATGGGGATACCGTGGTTATCTCTGGTCTTTCCCGCCGCAGCACAAAGAATAATGAGCAGGGTCTGCCTTTGTTCTACAAGACAAAGCTATTTGGAACAAGCGATGACTCTGAAGAACTGAACGAAATTCTTATCTTCATCACACCGGAAATTTTGCCACCTTTGCCTATGGCCTATGGGTATACATCCGCCACAGTGAACTCTGCGCCTGCCCAACCTACCCAACCTGCACAGTCAATGCAGCCAGTGCAGCCTGTACAACCTCAACCTCAACCTCAAACTCTACAACAGGCACCAGTACCTGCCCAGGTAGTACCAGTTCAGCCACTACCTGTACCGCAAGGCATACAGCCTCTTGCGCCTGCGCCAATTCCACAACCTGTTTCACCAACGCCTTCTTTACCTCCAGTGCCCATGCAAAATCACAACTCCATAATTTAAAACTTTTTCCAGGCAAAAGAATATGAAGACACGCACACGATACCGCCTTGGGGAAATGCTGATTGAAGCGGGACTGCTTACCCATGAGCAGTTGGAACTGGCCTTACGCGAGCAAAAAAAGGTTGGCCTGCGACTTGGCCAGTATCTTATCCGCTATAGTATTTGCCGAGAGCAGGATGTTGTAGGGGTTATAAGCCGGCAACTGCGTATTGAACAATACTCGCCAGATAAATACCCCATACACAGTGAGCTTGCCAAACAGCTTCCCTCCAAGATTTCGCAGAAATATGGGGTGGTGCCGCTGGCAGACTCTGGCACAGTGTTTACTGTTGCCATGATTGACCCCTTGGATATTGACGCTGTTGACGCAGTGGAAGCGTATTTAGACAGTGAAGTAGAAACCGTAATATGTACAGAAGCGGAATATAACCAGCTTTATAGCTCTGTATATGGCATGTTTTCCGGGTTTGAAGGGGCTATGGAAGGCTTTGAAAACCTGGTGGCAGCCGCTGCTATGCCCAATGTTACTGAGTTTCAGATTGACGCTGGTGATCAGGAAGCAGTAGAGCCTATTATCCGTCTCATTAACCTACTATTGCTTCAGGCTGTAAGGGAGCGTGCAAGTGACTTGCACATTAGCCCGGAAAAAGAAGAAGTGCAGGTGCGTTTCCGTATTGACGGTAAATTGCGCGCTGCTCCTTCTCCGCCAAAAAGCGTATTCCCTGCGCTTGTTTCCCGTATTAAGCTTATGGCGCAAATGGATATTGCCAATTCCCGTGTGCCACAGGATGGCCGTTTTACTGCCTCCTTAGACTCGCACGAGGTCAATGTGCGTGTTTCCACAATTCCCACTATCTACGGGGAAAATGTGGTTATGCGTTTGCTCAATATGAGTGGGAATATCTTTACCCTAGAAGAACTGGGTATGCCGCGTAAGGACTTAGAATTTATTGAAAGCGCCATACGCAAGCCCTATGGTCTTGTGCTTTCTACAGGCCCAACTGGCAGCGGGAAAAGTACAAGCCTTTATGCCATGCTACAAAGCATACGCAGCCCAGAAATAAACCTTATTACTCTAGAAGACCCAGTGGAATACCGCCTTGGGGGTATACGCCAGGTGCAGCTTAACCGTAAAGCCGGCATGACCTTTGCATCAGGCCTTCGTTCAATTTTGCGCCAAGACCCAGACGTTATCATGGTGGGCGAAATACGGGATGCGGAAACAGCAGAAATTTCTGTGCAAGCCGCTCTTACAGGCCACCTTGTATTTGCCACCCTGCACACAAACGATGCTGTGGGCGCAGTTGCCCGTTTAGAAGATATGGGCATTGAGCCTTTCCTTGTTTCGTCTGTATTGCTCAGTGCTTTTGCCCAGCGCCTTGTGCGCAGAATATGCAAGCAATGCGCAAGACCCTACCACCCTAATGTTGGGATGCTGGAGCTTTTTGGTCTAAAACCGGATGAAGTGACCTACACAATGGGCGCTGGCTGTGCGGAATGCTCCATGACTGGTTATAAAGGCCGGGCCGGTCTATTTGAAGTGTTGAAGGTAGACAGAAAAATACAAGAGCTTATAACAAAAAAAGCAACCCCAAATGAAATAACTGAATACGCTGTGTCTACAGATCGCCTTTCACCTTTGCGCCTTGCCGCTGCAGATGCTATACGCCAGGGTAAAACCACAGTAGAAGAAGCTATCCGTGCTGTTATGGCATAGGGCAATGTAATGCGCCTTTTATGTTAACGGTGTGCCCTTGAGGAATAACCTATAGGTATTGCCCAATATGCCGATATATTTATAGCAAGGTATGCCGTTCCCTTCAGTATGCGAAACCTTTATATAAGCAAGCTGTGGCAGTACCCATCAGCTTGCTTTTTTACAAAATGCGCATAACCTTTTTGTAAGTACTTGCCCGTGCAGGCTGCGTATAGTTTTTTGTATGTGCTGTATGCGCAAAGGTGACAACAAAAAACGTGTTTATGCTTTTTTCCAAAAATTGGAGTATACATGCGGTTTAACTATAAAGCGATGAGTGAATCTGGCGGGGTATCTGCCGGTGTTATTGAAGCTTACTCCGAAAAAGAGGCACGGGAGACCTTATCTAAGCAAGGTCTTTTGCCTTTGGAATTTAAGGTGGAATCTAAGCTGAAAGGCCAGATGGAAAGGCTTTTTTTGCCAAAAGTGAACATAAAAGAGCTTGTACTTTTCACCAAGCAGTTCCGTACTATGTTTAATGCCGGTGTACCTATTACCCAGATTTTCCGGGTACTGCATGAGCAAAATTCTAACAAGCGCCTGAAAAAGGTAATGGAGGAAATGAGCGAGCAAATTTCCGGTGGCTCCAGCCTTTATGCTTCCTTTTCTGCTCATCCGGACGTTTTTTCGCCTCTTTATTGCGCTATGGTGCGTGCTGGTGAAACATCCGGCTCGCTTGGCAACGTATTAGACAGGCTTACCTATATTTTGGAGCACGACGCAAAACTTGTAAAAGATATTAATGGCGCGCTTTGGTACCCAAAAATTGTTATTGTGGCTATTGTTATTGCTTTTGTGGTTATTCTTACCATGGTGCTGCCCGCGTTTATTGACCTTTTTGAAGGCATGCAACTGGAATTGCCCTTGGCAACCAAAATTGCCATTGGCATGTATGAGTTTATGTTGAGCTGGTGGTGGGCTATTTTAACTGTTGTTATCGGCCTTTTTGTGGGCTTTAAAGCCGCCGTTAATACCAAAAAAGGCAGACTGTTATACGATACCTTCTTGCTCAAACTTCCGCTTATTGGCCCGGTTATCCAAATGGGTGCAATGGCGCGCTTTGCCTCTATTTTTTCTATTTTACAATTTAGTGGTGTTACCATATTAGAATCTCTTGCTATTTTGCGTTCTACTCTGGATAATGCCGCTATTGCTCAAGACTTTGATAAAATTGAAGAACTGCTTAAGGAGGGCAAAGGTATTGCCGTGCCCCTTTCCAGTAGCAAGTATTTTACCCCACTTCTTATTAACATGGTAAGTATTGGGGAAGAGTCTGGTAATATGGATGAAATGCTTACAGAAGTAGCCAAGCACTATGACGAAGAAGTGGAAATAGCAGTAGAAAAGCTTACTGCCGCCATACCCCCTTTGCTTATGGCAGTGCTTGGTCTGGTGGTTATTTTCTTTGCCGCAGCCATATACTCACCTGTTTTTGGCCTTATAGACGCTATGAGTGTGACAAGCACCCCCTACTAGTATAGTGCTATTATTGCCTATAAACACGGACTGCAGCCTCATGTTGCAGTTCGTGTTTGTTTTTTGCCTGTAGGAGTTTTTTCTTGCATGGCAAGCAAAAAAAATACCTTAGTCGTGGGTATTAAACACCATGCGGATGTAAGCAGAAAGTACACCTGTCTTACAACCAGAATAGTGGAGAGGTAAAGAAAAAAAAATAATAAGAAAACAAAATTTTTTCTTGCCAAAGATTAAAGCAATAGCTACTATCTTAGCCGTGTTAAGCACAGTGGCAAATTGTGCAGCACCCAGAGTGTTTTTTGCACTTCCCCTCTCCCTCTTCTTTTTCTCCCCTCTCCCTTTTCCCCATTCAGCTATCTGGGTACTTATGGTGCACTTGCTCCATAGTTTTTGTATTTCCGTAGCTGTATTTGCCGCCTTATTGCCCACGTGGGCTATAAGTTTAGTGCGTTTAGCATTAACGCCATATTGGCAAACAGGAGAGGTTCCTATGAAAAAAGCCCAACAAGGCTTTACGATTATTGAAATTGTGGTGGCCCTTGTGGTGCTTGGCATCCTTATGGGCGCAGCAGCTACCCAGCTTAACCGCTTCCGCGCAACATCTTACCAAACAGCGGCCAATAACATAGCGTTGTCAATGCAGCAGGCTATTAACATGAAATATGCCTCTATTTCCCAGGCGCTTTCTGCAGGTGGTATTACTATTGCTGATTGCAAAGGTAGTGCTACAGGTACTACGCCTGCTAATCTTTTTTGCGCTTCGGCGTATGAAGGCGCTATTAACCTTTTAAGCAGTACAGGTGCTGCTAAAGTTGAAATTTGTGGTATGGAATTTAAGGCAGCTCCTGCTTCTGGCGCTGGCCCCTCGACTCATGTTAAAGGCCCATTTGCTAGTGGGGCAGACCTTGGTGGTGGCTGGACAATGAAGGGCACCCTTACGGCGGGTAGTGCAGCTGCTCTTGCTGGGCCGGACGGTAATACATACAACTCTGAAGTTCCCATTTTGGCTACAGCCACCTTCTGCAACTAACACGCTGGCGGCAAAGTTTTTTGCAGGTATTAGTAATCCATAATTAGCTGTATCCGTTTTGTGAAAAGAAATTCCAAGGTATGCATCAAAGTATGTAGCCTTGGAATTTTTTTCTATGTGTAGTATCCTGAGCAGTAACCTTGTGTCTGTGCAAATTATACAGGTACAAGGTTATCGCTTTTAATACAACTTAATGAGAGTTTTGCATTGCGCTAGTGTTTTTAAAGCTTTCATGTCAATGTGAAAAGGTTAGAAAAAGCATTCTCTAACGTAATTTTTTAATGAAAAGTAATTTTTTGCTTGCCAAACATATATTTTTTTGCTAGTTTCTTTCCGGCAACGCAAGGAATGGATTAAGCGCACCTTGCATTCCCCGCAAC
>CAZPTC010000022.1:0-15500 GCA_964589455.1 uncultured Desulfovibrionaceae bacterium
AGCGGCTTCTTCCACCATTTCAAAGGCTTCTATAATGTCGCCTGTTTTGATGTCATGGTAGTTTTCTAAACCAACACCGCATTCATAGCCTTTCATCACTTCCTTCACGTCGTCCTTAAAGCGGCGCAGTGAAGAAATTTTGCGTGTGGAGATAACCACGCCAGCGCGCAGCAGGCGCACACCCGCGCTGCGGGTAAGCTTGCCATCTGCCACGTGGCAACCGGCAATAAGGCCAATTTTTGGCAGAGAGAAGGTATCGCGCACTTCTGCCTGACCAAGGTAGGACTCGCGCTTCACAGGGGCAAGCATACCCTTCATGGCGCTTTGTATTTCATCCACAAGCTTGTAGATAATGTCGTAGAAGCGGATATCCACATGCTCCTGCTCTGCCACATCTTTCACCTTGGCAGTGGGGCGCACGTTAAAGCCAATGATAATGGCTTCAGAGGCGGCTGCAAGCATAATATCTGTTTCAGATATACTGCCCGCGCCCCCGTGGATAATATTGATGCGCACTTTTTCTGTGCTAAGTTTATGCAGCGCATCGATAATGGCTTCCAAAGAACCCTGCACGTCTGCTTTGACCACAAGGTTGAGGGTAAGGGTTTCTGCAACATCTGCACTACGGGAAAGGAAGGTTTCCAGTGTGACACGGGATTCCTTGGCAAGTTCGCGCTCGCGCTGCTTAACAGCACGGGATTCTGCAATGCGGCGGGCGGCCTTTTCATCTGCCAGGCAGATAAATTCTTCGCCAGCTTCCGGCACACCTTCAAAACCCTGCACTTCTACAGGCATGGAGGGGCCAGCTTCTTTCACCTTTTTGCCCTGGTCATTGAACAGGGCACGCACTCTGCCAGAAAACACACCACACACAAAGGCATCGCCCTGGTGCAGGGTACCTTCCTGGATAAGCACAGTTGCCACTGGGCCACGGCCTTTATCCAGCTTGGCTTCTACAATATGGCCGCGCGCGGGTTTATCCGGGTTGGCCTTGAGTTCCAGAATTTCTGCCTGAAGAGCAATAAGTTCTAAAAGCTCATCAATACCTGTACGCGCCTTAGCAGAAACCATAGCCGTAACTACGTCCCCACCCCATGATTCCGCCTGAAGGCCAAGCTCTGCCAGTTCACGCAGAACACGGTCTGGGTTGGCGCTTTCTTTATCAATTTTGTTTACAGCCACCATAATGGGCACACCAGCGGCTTTTGAGTGGTTAATGGCTTCACGGGTTTGTTCCTTAACACCATCATCCGCTGCCACCACAAGCACCACAAGGTCAGTTACCTGGGCACCGCGGGCACGCATGGCTGTAAAAGCTTCGTGACCTGGGGTATCCAGAAAGACAATATCCCCACGTTTTGTTTTTACATGGTACGCACCAATATGCTGGGTTATACCACCAGCTTCGCCACTTGTCACATTGGTTTTGCGTATGGCATCCAAAAGTGAGGTTTTACCGTGGTCAACGTGGCCCATAATAGTGACAACAGGAGGACGCGGCTTCATAAATTCCGGTGCATCTTCCTCAGTAGGCACAAGGTATGTGTCTTCCGAGAAGCCCACCTTTTCTACTTCATAGCCAAATTCTGCGGCTACTACACCCGCTGTTTCCAAGTCCAGTGCGTTGTTAATGGTGGCCATAACCCCAAGGCCAAAAAGCACCTTGATAATTTCGCCAGACTTAACACCCATTTGGTGCGCCATATCAGAAACGCGAATAGCTTCTTCCACACGCAGTTTACGTTTAGCTGCCTTCATGGGCTGGGTAGACTGCGGCTGGATAACTACTTGCTTTTTCTGCTTGCTGCGGCGGGAACGTGTGCGAATTTGCCCTTCATCTTCGTCCATGCCGCGTATACGGCGGGAGAAATCCATACTGGAATCATCGCCTTGGGGGAAGTCTACAGTACGGCGGTTCTTATTGCGCTTTTTGCGGCTTTGATCTTCCACAGGAATGGGGAAGGCACCTGGTGCTGGCGCAGGGCGCGGGGTACGGTTCATGGGCGGGCGGGAATCGCGGCTGTCTCTGCTGTCACGGGAATCGCGCCCTTCAAATTGACCAGGCTGACCAGATTGGCCGGGCCTTGCTTCCCGGTAACGGTCTGAAGGTGCGCCATAACCACCAGGGCCACCAGAGCCAGGGCGCTGTTCCCTGCCTGCAGGGCGTGGCGCTGGAGGCGCAGAGGGATCTGGGCGGGAAATAACACGCACCTGAGGCGCTGGCGGGGCAGGTCTGCGACGGGGGGCATCTGCCTGATCCCCATCCTGGGCATCGGCACGCTTTTCCGAAACAGGCGGCAATAAACTGGCCTGGGAATCACCCTCTGGCATTGCAGAAGCAGCCGGCTGAACACGGCGTGGCTTTTCTTCCACACTAGTTTCGGCTTTTTCTTCTGCTGGCTTCACCGCAACAGGTTCCAGCTTTGGTTCCGGTTTAGGCGCGGGTGCAGGCTGAATAATACGCGCAGGCGGCGTTTCAATAGGAGTTTTCTTTTTGCGGCGCTTTTCATCCTGTTTAGCAGGGGCATCTTTGTCTTCTTGAACAGCGGATAAAGCTGGTTCTGCTGCAGGCTCCGCCATTATTTCTGGCTGTTCCACGCGCGTCTCAGGTGAAGTGTGCGCTGCTGCCAAAGGAGCGGAGGGCATACTTGTCTGTGCTTCTTCCGCATGGGCAGTAGCTTCTGCTGCCACTGTCTCTGGAGCAACTTGGGTTTCTTGCACAACTGCTTCAGCAGTAACAACAGTTGCTGGTTCAGCAGCAGGCTCTTCTACCTTTACCTTTTCCACCACTTTTGCAGCCACAGGGGCAGAGGGGCGGATAATCCGCGCGCCTTCCTGCTTGGGTTTTGCTTCCTGCTGCTTACGAGCAGCTTCTTGCACCACTTCCTGCTCTTGGGGTACAGGGGCAGAAGACGCAGCTTCAGCAAATTCTGGCATGGCAGGTTCATCCACAGGTACGGCAGCTACAGGCTCCAGTGCTGCCTGATCCGCAAGTTCCGGGGCCAAGCCATCTGCCTGCTCTGGGGAATCATCCCGTGCGCGGCGGCGGCGGACAATAAGCCCAGGCTGTATTTCCTTCCGCATAACTTCATCGCTGGAAACATTTTCCGGGTGTATATGCGCCTTGGCTTTTTGGGCTTGGGCAGCGCTTATAGAACTGGCAGGGCTTTTTACCTCAATATCCAGCTCGCGCAATTTGCGGATAAGGTCTTTATCGCTTATCCCCAATTCTGCCGCAAAATCTTTTACTTTTCTTTTTTCTTCCATTATAGACCCCTTGCCCTGTTCCCCAAAGGGAATAGCGCCCACAAATTTAACCTTTTTTCAAATTTTTCTTCCCCATTTTGCGGGAAAAAAATTTTTTCTGGCATTCCACTTTCTGGCAAACATACAGGCCGCGGCCTGGCATGTTTTGCTTGGGATCCGCCATTAGGCGGGGTTCCCCATTTTCATCCGCCTGCATTATATAGCGGCTGAGGCAGTTTTTTTCTATACGCTGCCTGCATACTGCACACATGCGAAGCGGCTGTGCCATGCGTTACGCTTCCTCAGGCTTTGCTGATTCAGCAGGGCTTGCGGGCTCATTCCCATCCGTTTCTTCCTTCAGGACGGAACGCTCTAAATTTTCCTCTTCCCCTTCCAATACGGGAGTAAGAAAGTTAATGGCCGCACGCAAATCCGCAATGCGGGCATCGGAAATATTTAAGCTTTCCGCCAAATCGCTGTCACTTGCATTTTTCAAGCTTTCCAATGTATTATACCCTGCCTGGAGAAGCTGATCTACCGCAATTTCTGCAACAGAGGCTATTTGCTCCAGGCCACGGCCAATAGCATTGGCTTCATTGTAACGGGATTCTGTGAAAATATCTATTTTCCAGCCAAGCAGTTTGGCCGCCAGCTTCACATTTTGACCCTTGCGGCCAATGGCATTGGTAAGCTGATCATCCGGCACGGTTACTTCTAAAAGGTTTTCCTCTTCATCCACCACAATACGGGAAATAAGCGCCGGAGCCAGAGCATTGCGGGCATAAGTGGCAATTTCCGGGTTCCAAACAACTATATCAATGCGTTCACCGCGCAGTTCCTGCACAATGTTTTGTATGCGTGAACCACGCACACCCACGCAAGCGCCCACAGGGTCTACATCCCGCTCACGGGAAAGCACAGCCACCTTGGCACGGGAGCCAGGGTCGCGCGCAACACCCATAATTTGCACAGTGCCATCGTCCACTTCCGGCACTTCGCGGCGGAAAAGGGCCGCCATGTAGTCACGGTGCGCACGGGAAATAACAACCTGCGGGCCGCGGCCTTCTTTACGTACTTCAATAATAAGGGCCTGGGTACGGTCCCCGCGCTTATAATGTTCGCGCGGAAGCTGGTCTTCTTTAGGCAAAATGGCTTCTGTACGGCCAAGGTTTACAATCCAGCCGCCTTTATCACGGCGCTGAACAATACCACTTACAATTTCGCCCACACGGTCTTTGAATTCATTATAAATTTGTTCCTGCTCTGCATCACGCATACGCTGGATAATAACCTGCTTGGCAGACTGCGCTGCTATACGGCCAAGGTCTTCTACCTTTAAGCGAAAGCCCATTTCATCATCAAGCTGCACAGAGGGGTCATGTTTTTTGGCTTCTTCCCAGGTTATTTGGGTAAGGGGGTTTACCACTTCTTCTACCACAAACTTAAACTGGTAGACCTCAATATCGCCGGTATCATCGTTATACCGCACTTCCACATCCAGGTCGTCGCCGTATTTACGCGTTACAGAGGTGCGCACCGCGTCTTCCAGGGTTTCTATAAGCATTTCACGCTCAAGACCCTTGTCTTTACTAATTTGGTCAATGGCCTTTTTAAGTTCCATGTTCATAACGGCTTCTACCTTTACATCGATTAAACTGGAGTGGAATGAGTTGCTTTTTTCTTGCCCCTGGAAGGGGAAACAGGCTTGCTTGTATCTGGGAAATGGTGCACCAAATGCGCTTTGCGTATATTTTCCCAGGCAATGGGTAAATAAACAGACTCTTGCCCAGGAATGGCTTCTTTTAGCGCAAGGGTAAGGGTGTTCCCCTCCACTGCGTGCAGTATGCCCGAAAATTTGCGGCGATCTTCAAACGGAGGGGGGCTTTCCAGCAGTGTGCAATATATTTCCTGTCCAATATAGGGCGGCATTTGCGCAAGCGAGAAAAAGGGACGCTCAAGCCCTGGAGAGGAAACTTCCAGAATATAGGATTCTGGCAGAGAATCTGCCTCTACATCAAGGGCTAAGCCTAAAAGTCTGGATAAATGGGCGCAGGCTTCAACATCTACCCCGCCTTCTGCAAAGGGGGCATCTTCTTCTGCTGGGTCTGGCTTTAATATATTCTCTACAAACACACGCATAAGTGGGCGGCCAGAAAGCGATACTTCCACTCCCCATATTTCCATCTGGAGGGAAGCAGCAAGCGGCGTTGCAAGTTCAGTGATAATAGCTGCGTATTGACCGGCAGAAAGGCGTTGAATCATAGATTTTGGTTGCCAAAAGCAAAGTTAAAATGGTTACCAGCGACAGAGAGCCAGAAAGGGGGAGTGCATATGCGCGCAAAAAGAAAATAAGAGAGCAAAAAAGAACCACCCTGACAGAGAAAACAAAAAAAATCGCCGGAACTTTACAACAAAAAAGAGGCCTTTGGCCTCTTGCATGCAAAGCCTGAGTGGCTTTGCCCAACATCCGTTTTCCATACTACAAAGAAAAACGTCTGCTTCCAGATTTGCGCTATGGAGCTTTGCAGAAAGTTTTGTGGCTTCTAGTGGAACCAACTATTTTCTACTCCATAAGGCAATACCTGGGTCCCTGTATGGCATTTGCTGTTTTTTTAGTGGTAAATCGCACCAATAAATAAAACACAGGAACCTGCCTGTGGGAATGTCTTTTATTAATCCCACCTGCGTTAAGAAAGAGAATATCCAGTTTTATTTTTTTGTCAAGCAAAAAAGTGTATTCTTTTTTGCCTGTACAGATAAAGCTTAAAATGTTTCACAAAACTGTTTTGGCAAAAGCAGTTTGCCATAAACAGGCTCACCATTAACCAACAAAGTTGTATCAGTTGCCTGGTTTCTATACTTGGAACCGCTTGCGCCTTCTATAGGACTCCATTTCGCACCTGTTAGTCCATCCTGGTCATCATAACTCCAATACCGCATTAACGTAGTCTGCACGGTTAATGTAAATGTATAACCTGTACCTACAGGCTGTGACACCCCCCCTTGTGCCACATTAAGAAGGGCCTGTGTATAATCTTCAAAACATTGGATGGAATCACTTGTTAAACTTAAGCGTAAATATTCTTTATTTACCATATCCTGCACTTCTACATATTTAGCCTGACGGGCGTCTTCTCTTGCTTCCCTCATGAAGTGGCCAAGAAAACTTAGCAGAGCTACAAGCAAAACTGCTATAATAATAATGCCTACTACTATCTCAATAAGAGTAAAACCTTGGTTTTTTCGCATATAGAATTCCTAAAAAATGCTAACTTCCAGAGGGGGAAGATGGCAGTGCGCGGGTAAACCCGCAAACCTGTGCAGCAGTTATCAACCTTGTATCCATACGCATATCATCTATAAAAACAATATATTCCAACGTACCTCCACTGGCTTCTTCAGTAATAACGTATGTACTTCCATTGGGGAGTTTTTTACTGTATGTGCCTTTTCCCCCATTTTTTTTAACTGTATCAATAGCTTTTTCATAGTTTTCTTCACAGCTTTTAGTGCGTCGTGAAAGCTGCAAACGAGAAAATTCCATATCTACCATTTGCTGCACAACATTCACTTGTTGATTATTTGACGTTTCTTTTGTCACGGTGCGGAATGTAATAAGCTGGCTGGCTAAGGCTGCCATTAAAATAGCAATGACAATAAGGGTAATAACCACCTCTACAATGGTAAAACCTTTTTTGTTATACATAGGAAAACCTTACTGGGTTGAAAGATGAAATGCACATCACTTTGGTGGCAGAGGGGTAATAAAGTCTTTTACCATATCCACATTGCCTGTACCATGCACACGGATAAAAGTGAGAAAGGTTGGTTTGTTTGTTGCCGTTTGAGCCGTTGTATCAAAAACCGGAAAATATACCTTTTTCATAAGCTCTGCAGCAACAGTAGCATTTGTGGTAGCCTCTGCCACAGCAGGCATTTCTCCATTTTTTCCCCAATAAATGGTAGCAGGCTTAGAGTCAGCAGCATACACTTTTGTGTCTCTTTGTTGTATAGCTATATGCTTTAAATTAATCCACGGGCCTTGCACTTCTTGTCCTGAGTTTGTTTCACTTACAATGCGCAGCTTTCTATCATTTTCAAACTCTATACGCACATTATGTTGCCCACTTACAGCCTTGGCACGCGCAGCCTGCATGGTTTTATACAAGGTTTGCACTTCGCCTGCTACCCCGGTCTGCCGGGTTTCTATAGTGCGGGAAAGGTACACAGTAAGAATGCTTGCAATAACAAGGACAATCACCACTTCTGTAAGTGTAAAGCCTTTTTGGCATTTGCCGGAGAAAGGGTACATAAACGTCCTTTTTCGTTCCAAATATACGCTGCTATTTAATAGTTTGGTGTACTCATAACGTCACACTTTCCCAAGGCTTCCATCATAGCGCAAAGATCGGTGTATTCGTCAGTCATGGCATTAAACCCGCCTGTTGCATCCACATATCGTTGCACCTTAGGAACTCTGGCAAGTCCATAGCGGGCTGTTGGCTCTAGCAGTACACGCTCTTGTATGCAAACTCTTGGAATTCGAGCACCCTCAACTGGAACTATGGGAGAACCTGGTATATACGCATGTATGGCAACATCCACCACTTGCGGAACATGCAGCATAGCATCCCCTGGTGTTTTTACGGAAGTATATGTAAGGTGTCCGGTACCGTGTTCTCCTAAGGGAAATTCCGCATCTCTGTAGGTTATGCACATATTTTCAGTTTTAGCAAGCAAGCGTGGCATTTGGTCCAGCTCATCCTGGCCATGCGGGGAATGGGTTACTTTAGGGTCAGAACTATTTACAAAGGAGTAATTAGCTTGGGTCAAGTTAGGATGGATATACAAGGAGTCTACAGTGGCAGTTTCTACCATAAAAATATTTCGCGTAGTACCATCTTCATGCACAACCGTGAGCTCATTACGGCGGCTTGCCGAAAAAAGCACAGGAAAGCTGTAGCGTAATTCATTAGTTATATAGCGCAAGGTTGTTTGGAAAGAAAGGTTCATTTCTGCTGCGTTTACAACCTGGGCAGAGCGCAAGGTGCTGTAAAGTGTCACACCCATTATCCCTGCAAGGACAAAGGCCATAACAACAATAACAGTGACAAGCTCTATTATAGTAAAACCACGCTGCTTTGTGTGCAGAGCTGCCCTACGCTTTTTTGATGGTATAATGGTATGAGAAAACATGGGGGTATCCTTAAAAAATGGACAGACTATGTGTGAGGCTCAAGTGAACTATCAGGGCCTGGTACGCGCAACATAGGTGGTAAGAGCCATTTCCGGGTATTCTTCCGGGGTTATGGTTATTTGCAGGGCAACTGTACTTGTTTTTGAGTAGGCACCTGAGCAAACAAGCGGATCTGTTTTTGTCAGGTCCAAGCTGCAAAATGCAGTGGTAAATGCTGGGGTGCCATTTTTTTTCCAAAGGACTGCGATATCTTTAAATTCATTGGCATTTTTATCTTTTTTTTCAATATGATCTTGGAAATTCTGCAGGGTATAGGCGGGATTTTTAATTTCTTCATAGCGGAACCGCGCTTCAAATAAGCCAACAGCGTAATGCACGTCATTAGACATAAAAGACCTGCGGGTGGCATCGGTAACGCCTGGCGCGTAGTAGGAAGAAATGGTAAAGGCCGCGGTTATAATAAGCGAACCCACAATAAGAGCCATTACGCATTCTAAAATGGTAAAGCCCCTTGTTTCCTTTATATTTCTATATGGCATATTGCTGCCTTTTGCTTGCCCGCAAGAAGAAAAAAGATTGTTTGACAATTTGTCTTACTCATTATATTTATTGCTTGAAAAACTGTCAAGCTTCTTTTGCAAGGAAAAAAATATGCCTGATACACGCCAGAAAGGTATAGCGCTTGTTATTCTTATAGGTATTTTGCTTACCATTACCCTTACGGTAACTGTATTGCTGCCTGTTGTGCGCATTTCAGGCAGGAAAACAGCAGACGACATGCGCGGTATGCAGGAAGACTTAGATACACGCAATGCAGCCCTTATTGCCCTAGGCTATTACAGCATACACCGCAGCGCAACCGACAAAATAGCTAATAAAAATATTCTAGGCCTTTTAAATGGAAAAAAAATATTAAATGCTACCATTTATGTAAGCCCACCCGTATATGTAGATATTGCTGACCTTAACAACCCCTCAGTAGTTACATCTTTAGGGCAAATTATGCAAATACGGGGTAATACAGTGTGGGCTTACAGCCCTGCGGCGGCAGCAGGTACTGTAAGTGCAATAACCCTACGCCTTAGCGGGGGTGGCACATTTACGGTAAATGTTACAACAAATAACACAACACCCCGCGCAAACTTCAGCTTTACAAGCACAGATCCGCAATTACAAATTGGCCAAGAAATTGAAACTATTACTGTGGGTGGCACAGCTTATACTTTAGCTTCCTGGAAAGCCGCGTACGCTGCACCACTAATACCTGGAGCCTTTACCCCTGTGCTTGGTTCTTACAGGATTCCCCCAAATACAAAAGACTACATGTATCGCCGTTATAATGCGGCAACAGGAAAACTGGAAGATGCCTATGCGATTAACCATGATACCCAAAGAATTGAAGAGGCAACACCACCCGGAGCATTTTCAAAACCTGCGTATAGCCCGGAACGCCCAGTTGAACCAGGCATTATGATACCCGTACCCACTGTTACCATACACTCCCGCTTTGGGTATTTAGATTCCTATGTTAATGCGGAAGATGAAATGGGCAAATACTTGCGCTACCTTGGCAGCTATGGGGGCCTCCGGTGAAATTTGTTCTGAAGGCAGGCCTTGGGGTTTGCGCAATAGCACTTATTTCCTACTTACTTGTTGCTTTTTTATTCCCCCGTACTGAACCAGTTGCACCCTCTTTAGAGCAAATACTGGCAGAGGCTCCTGTGCGGGCTGCTATTCCCCGAGCCGCCCAGACTAGTCCTGCCCCCTCTACCATCTATGGCGCCTCTGGCGTTCCAGAAGAAGCAGAAATTCTTCCAAGTATCCCCGGCCTTCCCACACGGGGTGGTGGCCGCCCTGTGCTTGCCTTTACCATGCAGGAAGGTTTTGGAGAGCCCCGCCCAGCCCCTCGCAAAGGAAGTGGCGCCTCATTATATGCGTCTGCCAGTCGCTTACCCCAGCGCGAAGAAGTTATTTATAAAAAAATTGGAGAAGATGGCACTGTATACCTTACCAACAGGCCAGACGGTGACAGCGCCTACCAAGAATTTGCGCGCTTCCAAGTGGCAGACCTTATTGCCAGCCTTGGCATGGAAGGCCTTATAGATCTTGCAACACGCTATGGCACCCTGCATGGGGTAGACCCACATCTTATACGTGCCATAATCCGGGCAGAATCTGGCGGTAATGAGCTGGCAGTTTCCCATGCCGGTGCAGAAGGCCTAATGCAGCTTATGCCAGATACTGGCCGCGCGCTTGGTGTAAGCAATGCCTTTAACCCGGAAGAAAATGTATACGGCGGTACCTTATATATACGACAAATGCTGGATAAATACGGGGATCTTTCTCTTGCTCTTGCCGCGTATAACGCTGGCCCTGGGAATGTGGATAAATATGGCGGCATCCCTCCATTTGCCGAAACACAAGAATATGTGCGGCGCGTTTTGCGCTATTATGAGCAAAACAAAGCAGGAGGCTGAGCAGTTTTCTCCTTATGAAGAAGCTGCTTGCCAAGCAAAATCCCTTATGGTAGATAAGCCCTCATGGAAACATCCCCCCAAAAAAAATCCCTTGTCCGTGAGTATGGAGAAGCGTTAATTGTTGCCCTTTTTGTGGCTCTTATTATACGCACCTTGTTTTTTCAACCTTTTACCATACCTTCTGGCTCCATGCTGGAAACCATACAAATAGGCGACTATTTGCTGGTAAACAAAATGGCGTATGGTATGAAAAACCCCTTTACTGATGACTCTTGGATTTACGAAGGGGATGACCCTCAACATGGCGATATTATTGTTTTCAAATACCCTGAAGACCCAAAAATTGACTACATTAAACGCGTTGTGGGTGTACCTGGGGATATGATAGAAATACGTAACAAGCAACTTTACCGCAATGGCGTTGCCGTAGAAGAACCCTATGCCCAGCACAAAGAACCCAATACATTTTTGAGTGATCGGGATAATTATGGCCCCATTACAGTGCCTGCCGGTTCCTATTTTGTGATGGGGGATAACCGCGATAATTCCCGCGACTCCCGCTACTGGGGTTTTGTTAAAAAAGAAGCCATACATGGCAAAGCATGGCGCATTTATTGGTCTTGGGAAAATGGCAAAGGCCCACGTTTTTCCCGCCTGCTGATGAAAGTAGAATAAGCATACTGGCAAAACACCGCTTCATATATTAAGCCTGGGTAACTGGTCATACCAGCCAACCCAGGCTTTTTTGCAAACAAATGTCAGGCAGCATGCACCCTTTTCCAGCCTACTTGCCCCTAGTCCAAAATACCCTTTAACTCCACCATAAACTGCACACTTTGCTCTTTATTGGCGTATGCGTAGGTGCCTACCACGCGCCAGCATTGTTCTGTATACGCCAAAGAAACTTTCCGTTCGTAGTTCTTGCCTGTACGCAAATTAGTGAAATCTGCAAGGCGCACAGAAAAACGATCTGTCAGGTTTAAATTTACTTCACTGTGCAGGAGCTGCAAATTGCGCTCCCAGCGTATATCATTTCTATTTTCGTAGCGCACTTTTTGTATATAATTATAATCACTTGTACGGCTGGAATACGCAGCGCTTATAGTTGCCTTATCTTTATACTGCAGGGTAATGCCCAGGTCATTGCGGGTAAGACCTTTATTATACATAGAAATAGCGGTGTTATTCCAAAAAGAAATATACTGGTTAGGCGAAAACGTGGTTTCCACCACCAAATCTTTTATGGGGCATCTTTTAAACTCACCCGCATAACGGGTACGCTTTGCTTCATCAAAATCATACCCACCCAGTATACGCAGGCGGAATAAATCATCGTACGAAGGCACAAGCGCGTAAGTTCCATCTTTGTTTTCTACAACAGTATTACGCTTAACTGTGAACACATTGGCAAGAGAAAGCGTAAGTTCATGCCGCGGAAGCACCCTGTCGTCCAAAGTATAAAAAGGCCGGCTTTCCTGCTCTACAAAAGGAATCCAGGAATAAGTAAGGCGCGGCTGCACAAGGTGCCTGACAGAAACCCATTCTTTGCGCCCCACATTTTCTGCATTAGCTACTAGTGGCTCTGTATCCACAAAGGGCAGTTTTTCCGGTAAAGCCCACACCTTGCTTGCCTGCGTGAATGCTGTGAGGGAAATTTCCGGCACAAAGCGGCCGCCATCTCCCTGCCGTTTACCAGGGGGAGTGGGGTTTAGGGGCGAAACATGCCCGTCCTTTGTGCCCCAGTACAAGGTATACCTGAAGCCTGCATTGGCAATGGCAGTGCCATAACGGAGATTAAGCGGCACACTCAGCACTGGTTCCAATTCTGTTTTAAAGCCAGATGTTCCCTTACGCCTGAAGGTGTAGCTGGAATGCACACTAGCCTTCACTTCCAAAGGCGTAGAGAACAGCTTGGTCTTGTACAAATAGGCATTAAAATCTGGCAGACGCTGGGGGGTAGTGTCAGTACTGGCAGGGGCATTGCCATTGCCAAGACGCGGGTCTTGCTCATACCGGCCACCGAATGTAAGATACAAGTAGTTTGTATCTTTATAAAAAAAGCCTTCTGTCACCCGCTTTTGGTCTAAAGGCGTAAAGTCCCGACCAAAAAAACTAAAACTGGCGCTGCGGGTAGCGTCAAAACCTGTCATACGTTTTTGGAATTCACGCAGAAAATTCTGGTCAGAAACAAAGTCCCAGTTGGCTTTATAGTACCAGTCACTTTCCCCAAGCTGCCCATCTGCCATACCACGGAACCAGTAGCGGAATGTGTTGGTGCGTATAAGGCCGTCTTTACTGTCTACCTTATCCTTGCGGTCATCGCGTATGGGACGCGAACCTAAAAGAACATCCAGCGCAGTCCAGAGCTTTTCCTTTTCCTTGGGAAAACGGCGATACTCCAAAGCTGGCATTACCCCTGTGCGCTCAAACCAGGAAAGATAGGCCGTTAAATCCTGGCTTTCATCAATAGCCCAATAATACGGCAATGTTACAAAGGCGCCATGCACAGAACTAAGCCCGGCATCAGGCTTAATAAGCCCGCTTTGCCGTGTTACCTTTGCCGGCACAACAAGCACCGGGGAATACAAAACACTTGTATCTTTTATCTGGAAGGAACTGCGGGAAAGACGCGCGTAGCCGTCTACCTCTACCACCACTTCCTCTGCAAAAAGTGACCAGTCCGGCACTTCTGCATCACAGGCTGTTACCTTGGCATTTTGGAAGGAATATCTATCCCCCTCATGCTTCATTACATAGGCACCCTCAAAATACATGTGGGGGCCTGCCATAAAAACATTGCCATTTTTCAGCCAGCCAGTATTTGTGCCAAGGTCAAACTCTGCCTCAGAAGCAGAAAGCTCATCTTTCCCGAGCTTTACCTGCACATTGCCTTGCACCAGCACCCAGCCGGTTGTGGCAAAATAGCGCGCAAAATCTGCATACAGGTAATCCTTGCCGCGCGTGAGCACCACATTCCCTTCTGCTTCTATAATGTCCCCATCTCCATAGCTTGTCAGAGAATCTGCCTCTAAATGCCACGGCAAAGAAGGATCTTCAGAAAGCAGAGTAGATCCTATAGCTTCCACAGAATAAGGAGCAGCCCCCAGAGCAGGCATAACCCCAAATACGGAAAAAAGCCCGGAAAAAATGAGGAGAGAAAGAATTAAACGGACACAGCCCATGGGTTTCCTTCATGTACTCAAGGCAAAATAGAACCCTTGCCAGCCCTGCTGGTACGCGCTACAAAGGCTTTGTGAAGAGTACCGCCACTTGACCAAAAAGGCAAAAGGTTTTTTCTGCTCGTCCGCCTTCCTGCCAGGAAAATACCCTTTCCTCTGTGCGCGTGTTTTATCTTAACCCCTTTCTCTAATAAGGAAAAGAAGATGGATACCCCCCTTTGCCGCGTGGAAATAGACCAGGAAGCCCTGCGCCATAATTATCGCTTTTTGCAAAAAAGTGCCACACCCCTTATGCCTGTTATTAAAGCCGATGCCTATGGCCACGGCCTGCTTTTGTGCGCCAGCCTCTACGCCGCAGAAGGTGCCACCCACTTAGCAGTTGGCTCTGTTGAAGAAGCTTGCCTTGTGCGCCAAAACGGCTTTACAGGCAATATTATTGCCCTGCTTGGCATTGCAGGAAAAGAAGACCTTGCCCGTATACGTGCCCACAACATTATTCCCGTTGTTCACAGCTTCCCAAGCCTGCGCCTTGCCATAGAGCATCTTAAAGACCTGCCTATTGCCTTAAAGGCTGATACAGGCATGGCCCGCCTTGGCTTTGGCCCAAGC
This sequence comes from uncultured Desulfovibrionaceae bacterium, assembly GCA_964589455.1. Lineage (GTDB taxonomy): Bacteria > Desulfobacterota > Desulfovibrionia > Desulfovibrionales > Desulfovibrionaceae > CAZPTC01. Next base: position 14,709 of record CAZPTC010000022.1, read on the forward strand.
GACATGCCAGAAGTTGCCCGCCTTCTTCAAACCAGCAGCCTTATCCCCGCATTTCTGCTTTCCCACCTTGCAGAAGCAGACTCCCCGGAAGCAGAGGCCTTTACCAAATCCCAACACGCCCGCCTTTTAGAAAGCGCAGCCCCCCTTAAAGCCCTTAACCCACACATTACCCTTTCTCTTGGAAATTCCGCCTGCCTGCTTGCCTACCCTGCCCTTGCGGGTGACCTTGGACGCCCAGGCATTGCCCTTTATGGCGCCAATCCTTTCTACGGCACCTCCCTTGCTGTAGCAGGCGAAGCCCTTAAACCCGCCATGGCCGTTAAAGCCCCCGTGCTTTCTGTTCACCCACTGGACACAGGCAAAACCATTGGCTATGGCCGCACATTTACCACCACTCGCCCCACCCAGGTGGCTGTTATTGGCATTGGATACGCAGACTGCTTCCGCAGAAACCCCAAAACTGCCCCCCTTGCAGAAGGTGGCTCCTGCATGGCATTTGCCAACCCCCAAAACCCAGCCCAGGGCTTCAGAGCCCCCCTTATAGGCCGCGTTTCTATGCAGATGACCTGCCTTGATATTACAGACGCCCCCTTCCCTGTCCACGAAGGAGACTGGGCATGGATTCTGGGTGGCCCGGAATCTGTAGCCATTCACCCACAGGAAGTTGCCACCTGGTGGAACACCATACCCTACGAAGTTATGTGCCTGCTTGGCAAAAACAGGCGTTAGCCTAAGAAGCTGGGGGCTCCTCGCCCCCAGACCCCCCGGCAGGGGCAAGCGCCCCTGCACCGG
>CAZPTC010000023.1:0-15468 GCA_964589455.1 uncultured Desulfovibrionaceae bacterium
ACAAAAGGGGTTTTCCTTCCCCCCAGACCCCCCATCCTTTCCCCAAAAAACTTTTTAATTACCGCTTCTTCATGTCTTTTCATTAAACTATTCCCGAAAAAATCGAGCCTGCGAGATTTTTTCGGGAATGGGCAAACTGCGCCCTTGCTTCTTTTCTCTCTTTGTCCGCAGGGCAAAGAGAGAAAAGAAGCAAGGGCGCGTATTTTTTCCCAGCCTGCATGCACCACCCCACACACACGCCAAACATACCAACCCAGCTAAGGAGGTCTGGAGGGGATTATCCCCTCCAGCGGGGTTTGGGGCAGCGCCCCAAAAAAACACATTGGCACACTTTTCGCAATACAGGGTATGAGAATGCACATATCAAACATCTTCTCTAAATATACGAGGAAGTTATGTCATACAGAACACACGCCGGGATTTTGACAATAGCCTTTCTGCTTATGTTTGCCTTAATAGCGCCGCAAAAAGCAGAAGCTGTGAGGATAAAGGACATAGCGTCTTTTTCCGGCACACGGGACAATCAGCTTGTGGGATACGGGCTGGTGGTAGGTTTATCTGGCACGGGTGACACAAAGGATGCGCCTTTTACGGTAAATTCTATGGTAAACATGATGGAGCGCATGGGGGTGGCGGTAGATTCCAAAACCCTGAAGACGAAGAATGCGGCATCTGTTATGGTAACGGCAAGTTTGCCGCTTGGTGCCAAGGCTGGATCCAGTGTGTCTGTCACAATATCAAGCATAGGCAATGCCACAAGCCTGCAAGGCGGGGTGCTGCTGCAAACGCCGTTAACAGGTATTGACGGCAAGGTGTATGCGCTGGCGCAGGGGCCGTTAATAGTAGGTGGCTTTACGGTAGATGGCGCGGCAGGCCGTACACAAAAGAATATTACAACAGTGGCAAGCATACCGGATGGGGCAACTGTGGAGCGTGAAGTGCCTTTTGCTTTCAATTCCCAGAGCGAGCTTACCCTGAGTATGCAAATGGCGGACTTTACTACAACCCAGCAGGTTGTAGAGCGTTTGAACCAGAGCATGGGTGGGGATTACGCCAATGCGCTGGATGCGCGCACAGTAAAGATAGCGGTGCCGCAGCCTTACCAGGGTAATCTGGTGCCCTTGCTGGCAACAATAGAAAATTTGGAAGTCACGCCGGAAGGCCCTGCCAAGGTGGTGGTGGATGAACGCAGTGGCACCATTGTAATAGGCCGCAATGTCCGCATAGCGCGGGTGGCTGTGGCACATGGCAATTTGCAGGTAACCGTGCAGGAAACAGAGCAAGTTTCGCAGCCTGGGCCATTCAGCCAGGGGCAGACTGTGGTCACACCGCAAACGGATATCAATGTACGGGAAGAAAGGCGCGCGCTGAATATTATGGAAGGCGCAACACTGCAAGAGCTGGTGGATGGACTTAATTCCATAGGTGCTACACCGCGCGATCTTATCTCTATACTACGCAACCTTAAAGCTTCCGGCGCATTGTACGCAGACTTGGAAGTTATCTAAACACACTGCATCACGAGGTCACTATGGAAACCACTCTCTTCTCCGCACACACTGACCAAAGTATCCATCCGGATGTAACTGCTATGAATGAAGCGGTTATATGCTCCCAAACACTGTATTGCCTTGCAGACAGCACCCTGAGTATAGCCTTAAACTTAGAGCAGGCAGAAGAACTGCGCTGGAAAAACCTGCGCGAAGCCTTTGCCAGTTACCAAAAAGAACGGCTCAAGCCGGAAGATATAAACCAAGCCACCATGCAGGAACTTGTAGAGTGCCTGAATGCCATAGGCGCGACCCCCACAGATCTTATTTGCATACTTCGCAACCTCAAGGCTTCCGGCGCTTTGCCCACAAAGCTGGATAGCATCTAATTTTCTCCGCATAAGGAGGCATTTATGGATACCGCCCTTTTATCAGCCCCTGTTGACCCAAGCCTTGCTATGGGTGCCAATGCTGGCAATGAAGCGGCCATGCGTTCCCAGACCATACAAAACCTTGCCAAAGGCAGCCAGGATGATGAGCAGAAGCGCAAGAAACTGCGCGAAGCCTGTGAAGGCTTTGAAGCTGTTTTTATCCAGCAAATGTGGCAGCAAATGCGCGCCAGTTTGCCTAAGGACGGCCTTATGAGCAGCAAGGAAGAAGAATTCTGGCAAGGCATGTACGACCAGGAGCTTGGCAAATCCATGGCTTCTGCTGGCGGTATAGGCCTTGCAGATATGATGATGGAACAGCTTGACCGCAATAACCAAGCCCTGAGCGATGCAGGCCGTACTGGCAGCATACGCCGCATGCCAATGGAAGTAACACCAGCGCCGCTTTTGCCTGCTGTTCCTCCTAAGGAAGGCGTGGAAGATGGTACAGCCAGCACGCTCCACGCGGGTCAGCAAAATACGGCAGGCCAGCAGGCACAGGGAGTACAGGCCGGACAGGCCGGCCAAACTGGACAGACGGGACAGGCTGGGCAAACGGGCCTTTCCGCCGGTTCTGGCATGTACGATGGCGAAGCCGCGGGCGTGGCCCATGTAGAAGAACTTGCGCCTGCTGAAGAAGCCGGCTCTGCCGTTAATGCCCCAGTAGGCAGAACCCCTGCTGGGCAAACAGCCCCTGCGGCACAGGCTCCTCAAGAAATGTCTGGGGAAGCTGCTACAAATGCTGTTGCGGAAGAAAATTCCCCCTTGCTGCGTCAAACTCTTGACGAACTTGCCAGTCAGGTAGCCCAGCGCGAACCCCAGCAAAGCCAAAATACTGGCCAGGCCCAAGCCCCTACTGTCACCCGCACCACATACACCACCAATTTGCCACCCAGCGAACGCCAGCTTTCGCCTGTGCAGACAAGCACGTCTTCTTCACCTGCCAGCCGTGCCTCCCAGCGCGCAAATCAAATGCCCCTTAACGCCGCTGCAGAAGGGCCCGGGGCACTTTTGCCCCCGCAGGCCCAGTCAGTGGCTCCCTCTTTTTATGAAGAAGCAAACCCCGTGGCTGCCCCGCAAGGCCAAGCAGCTCCCATGTCTGCCCCGGTCTATAGCCCTGCCCAGCCGCTTCAGCCTGCTCCAACCCAAAAGCCCGGCTGGCCTTCCCCTGAAAAAGATATTCTGGCAGGCATACACGCCTCCTATATGCCACGCTCCCAAAAAGAACGCGTAAGCATGTACGCAGGCGCATCCCTTAACCCGCAAACCCACATTCCCACCCATGCCGGTGGCCCGCGCCGCGCCAGCACCCCTGTGGTAGCAAACCCCGCCGCATACGGTGCCAACCCCGCCCCAGAACAAGGCAGCCTTGCCACCCCGCTTAACGGCTCCATTGGCTCTGGCTTTGGCTGGCGGCTTGACCCCTTCACAGGGCAGCGTGCCTGGCACGAAGGTGTGGACATTAAGGCTACAGAAGGGCAAAGCGTGCAGGCTGCCAAAAGCGGCACGGTCATTTTTGCAGGGTATGACCCTGAGCTGGGTAATACCGTCATCCTGGATCACGGCAATGATTTGCGCACAATTTATGGGCATAACAAGGAATTAAGCGTCACAGTCGGCCAAAAGATAGAACAAGGCACGGAAATTGCAACAGCAGGTTCAAGTGGACGTGCCGCCGGGACACACCTTCACTTTGAAATCCGGCGGGGCGAACTTTCTATAAACCCGGAACCCTATATTTCCCAAGGCCTGGAGCACAAAACCCCAAGCGTGGAAGCCAAGGTTCCCCTCACCTCTCTTTCTTAGGAGTGTTGTATGTTCGAGCGTATTTGCGGCAGCCTTGACCGTCAATCCAGGGCACTCTTCCTGCTCTCCCACCTCTTGGAAGAAGAATTTTCCTACCTGGCCCGTCAGGATACCATAGCCGTGATGGAAGTGGAGTTTTCCCTCCATGAACTTTTACGCCAAATAGCACGCGAAAAAGAAGAGGTTATTAACCAGCTTGGTGGTGGCCGCGTACTGGACTACGCCGCCATGCTTCAGGAAGAAGAGGCAAACCTTATCCAGTCCCTCTACTACGCCATTGACGATGCAGAACAGGAATGCGCCCGCAAAGCTACACAAAATACCGAACTTGCACTAGGCCTTATGGATCAAAGCACAGATTTGCTCAATTTTATCCATAAACGTCTTATTCCCCAAAATACCGATACCTACACCAAAAAGGGCGCTTACAACCCCACACCCCGCCCTGATGCAGCGCTTATTTCGGGGAGTCTGTAAGAGTTTTTATTTACCCCACACCCCAAATAAGGGGGCTTGGGGGGATTATCCCCCCCCAATAACAAAACTTAAAGGGGTCTGGGGCAAAGCCCCAGTAGAAGTATAAAAAGGAAACCAATATGGGTGTCAATTCACTGTTGAACATAGGTAACCACGCGTTACTGGCGAACCAGGTGGCAATTAACGTCACGGGTAATAATATCGCCAATGTGAACACGGAAGGGTATAGCCGCCAGAGTGTTCGCTTTGAAGAATTTAGGCCCATGTGGAGCCCTGCCGGTCAAATAGGCATGGGGGCTTATGCGGCGGATGTTTACAGGCATTTTAACCGGTTTGTAGAAAACAGCTATTTAGAGCGTTTTTCTACGGAGCAGCGTTGGGCAGAGCAATCCATGATTATGCAGAGTGTAGAAAACCTGTTTAACGAAGCAAACCGAGACGGTATCAACACGCTTATTTCCCGCTTTTTCAGTGGCTGGCAAACGCTTACACAAAAACCAGATGACATGCCCTCTCGTGAGGCATTGCTGACAGAGGCAGATAATCTTGCGCTTTTACTGCGTGATACGTATGCCACGCTTGAAAAAACACAAAAAGAAATGGACGATTATATTGTCCAGTCTGTTGAGCAGGCGAATGAGCTTATTGACAGCATCGCAAAAATCAATGTCCAGATAAACACCATGGATGTGCCTGGCCGTAATGCCAACCAGCTTTTAGACCAGCGCGATCAAATGACGCGCAAACTGGCAGAGCTTATTGACGTAGACGTGCAGGACCGTGGGGGCGGCGATTACAGCATTTTCACAAAGGGCGGCAAGGTTCTGGTAGAAAAAGGCAGCAGCTTTTCTCTGGAATACAGAGGGCCGCGTGTAGAAAAGCAAACCAAGGATTTTATGGGAGACTTAACCTTCACTGGTACAGACTCCTACGAATATTCTTTTGAGTTTGTGGATGATAAGCAGTTTAAAGTTTCGCTGGATGGCGGCAAAAGCTGGTTACGCAATGATGATGGTTCGCTGAACTTATTTGAAGCGCCAGCCGCAGGGGAAACACTGCGTGTTAAAAACTTGGAAATCAAGTTTGATAACACAGGTCTGCCAGATGGTACGCCTATTACATTCACAGCGGGCGATAAGTTTAACATAGTGCCCAAAACAGGCCTTTATTGGAATTCTCCCACGCGGGATGGGCTTAATATCACGCCTCAGATTTCTAATGATGGGGTGGAAAATCCCTCTCGTCTTACTGGGGGTAAAATAGCCGCCTATTTCAATGTGCGTGATAACAGCCTTGGCCGTTATATGGACAAGCTTAATGCCTTTGCCAATTCCTTTATTTGGGAAGTAAACAAGGTACACAGCCAAGGTTCTGGGCTTATCAACTTTGAAACTATCAATGGTACCTACCCCGTAAAAGACACACTTAAAGCCTTGGGAGAATCTGCCTCTGGCCTCGCATTCAGCGACCGCCTGACAGAAGGTAACCTGAAACTGCATTTCTTTAATAAAGAAACGGGCGAAACCTTACTTTCCGGCCCACTCAATTTCTCACCTGTGAACATACCAGGTCAGCCTGTTGAGAACTTTGACCCTAAAATCCATAGCCTTACAGATGTGGTAGAAGCGATAAACAGAAGCTTCCCAGACCCTAATGATACCAATATTCCCCCCCGCAACATGGTAACTGCCAGTATAGAAGGGGGCCGCCTGGTACTAAAAGCCGCAGAAGGGGTAGAACTTGCATGTGGCACAGACAGTACAGGGCTTTTGGCCGGGCTTGGGCTGAACACATTTTTTCAGGGTTCCACTGCAGAAGACTTAAGCCTGAACCCTATTCTAAAAAATAACCCAAGCCGCATTAACAGCCACAGTGTAGACGGGCAAAACCAAAGCAACCCCGGTGATGCGGATATAGCTTCTGCCATAGCCAATTTGGCTAAAACCCCGATACGCATTTCTACACTCTGGGAAACCTCCAACCAAACCTTTAACTCCTATTATGCCGGTATTGTAGGTATTGTGGGTTCAGAAACACGCAATGCCATGTTCAATGAGCAATATAACGGCTCTCTGGCAGATGCTCTTGCCACACGCGCTAGCAGTATCAGCGGGGTTAACCTGGACGAAGAAATGACCAGCCTTATCAAATTTCAGCACTCGTATACAGCGGCTGCAAAACTCATCACAACAGCCAACCAAATGCTGGAAACCATTTTAAGCCTGAAGCAGTAAGGCATAAAGTAAGCGAGGTTAATATGCGCGTTGCACAAAACAACATGTACCAGCAATTTGTGCGGAATATGAATAATAATCTTTCCGCATATATGGAATCTGGCTTACAGTCCGCTACGCAAAAAAAGATAAACCGCCCCTCGGATGACCCGGTGGGTATGACCCGTATTCTTAATTACCGCGCTTCTATTGCTGAAAACGTACAATTTGAGTCCAATGTTTCTACTGCAAAAGGCTGGCTTACCACAACAGACAGCGCACTTTCCCAAAGCCAGACCATACTTTCCAAGCTTATGTCAAAAGCCAGCCAAGCTGCAACAGGCGGTATAACAGATGAAAACCGCCTGCAAATAAGCTTTGAAGTTCGCCAGCTTTTCCAACAACTTGTTGCTCTTGCTAATACAGAATATGCAGGCAGCAGTATTTTTGCCGGCCATAAAATAGAGAGCAATGCTTACGAAATTGGGCTTGGGGTCTCTACTATGGATCCCAATTTGCAAAATATGGAAAATGCAGATGGCACAAAAGGCCCTATTCCCTGGGAAGTAAAAGGTTCTGCTTCGCGTACTCTTATGGTGCGCTTTGAGGAAGATGCTGTCATAGGCATAGACGATGTAAACTACCAGTGGTCAGAAGATGGTGGCCAAACATGGAAAAAGGGTTCACTTGCAGCAGGGGACAATGTGCTGGATATGGATGGCGTGCTGGTAACAATGCCTGTGCCAGACCCACTGGACCCAGACCTGTGCCTGAAAGTAACGGGTTTTAACCCGGATGAACCTATTTCTGCTAAAAACGGCACTTTGCTGAATATTCGCCCGGCTGCGTATTATAAAGGGGACGATAATGACCCACCCCCGCGGTTAAGCTCCTTTGGGCCAGCGGTAGTGGATAAAATGGAAGCCTCTGGTGTTTTTAGCGGCGATGTACGCATACGCATAGATACACCTGTAGACGTTTCTGTAGATGGAAAGGCGCGTTATTCTTACAGCACAGATAATGGCGTTACCTGGCAGTCTGCAACCGCAGATACTAAGGCTGGGGGAGACAAAGTGCGTCTTTTTGTGCCGGGCGGCTACCTTGATGTTACTATGGACCCCACTTCGCCCCAAATGCAACCTGGTCAGCAATTTGTCATACGGCCAGACAGGGCAAGCCTTGGCTTGGAAATACAGCCTGGCGAATACATGACAATAACCAATGCCGGCAAAGATATTTTTGGCGGCCTGTACCAAGGTAAAGACGATAAAGTTCCTATGGCTGTAAATAATGGCCCAGGAAAAAATATTTTTGAAGTAGTGTGCAATCTTATTGCTGCTACAGAAACCGGCAACCAAACAGGCTGTCAGCAGGCCTTGCAAGATTTAGAATCTTCGTCTAAACATCTTCTTACATCACTTGCCAAAGTAGGCGGCAAAGAAAACAGGGTAAGCCTTACCCTGGACATGCTCCAAACAAGCAGATTTGACAAAGAAGACCGTATGAGTAAAATAGAGGACGTAGATCTTACAGAACTTGCTACGCGCCTTGCCCAACAGCAGGTGGCGTATCAAAGTGTTCTTCAGTCCTCTTCCATGATTATGCAGATGAACTTAATGAAATACCTCTAACCATTGGCGGCCCGGGAAAACCATGCTCATACTGACGCGCAAAGCTGGCGAAAGCCTGTACATAGGGGACGATATCCGCGTCACTGTGCTCAGCATCCAGGGCAAACAGGTGAAGCTTGGGCTTGTGGTACCCACAGACAGGGTTGTATATAGAGAGGAAGTATACAGACGTGTTATGGAAGAAAACAAGCTTGCTTTGGAAACCATGAACGAAGACCTTCTTGCGGCGGCACAATTATGGAAAGACATCAGGAAATAATGCGTGTCCAGACCCGCCTTGGTCTGCAGGAAATAGACGCGGAAAAAATTCTTTTTTTCCCACGTGGTCTTATTGGCTTTGAAGATTTGCGTAAATTTACGCTGCTGCAACTGCGGGAAGGCGCTCCTTTTCTTATTCTCCAAAGCTTAGAACGCCCAGACCTTGGCCTGCTTGTAGGCGACCCATACACATTTTTGCCGGACTACCACATAAAAGTGGGCGATGCGGAACAAGCCCTGTTGCAGGTAACAAGCGCAAGCCAGCTTGTTGTACTGGTTACTGTTTCTATCCCGCATGGCAGGCCGGAAAGCACTACCCTTAACCTTACAGGCCCTGTTCTTATTAACCATGAAGCCCGCATTGGCCTGCAAGTGCCCCAGGCAGATTTTGAAGGCCCTGGCCGCGTTATGGTATGCCTTGCCAGCCTGGAAGCACCCTCTGCCGAAGACTCTGAAGCCAAGGAAAAAGAGGCAGGGGTAAAGCAAAAAGAAATACCTCACCCTGGTGAACCTGCCCCTGAGGTAGTGGTGCGTAAAAAGAAAGCTTAATTTTTGGGGGAAGAGCCTATGCTTAAAGTGGCCCATTTTCTCTGCACTAACACGGGCGGCGCTTCTATTGCAGCTTTGCGTCTCCATGCAGGCCTGTTACTTATGGGCACTTCTTCCCGCGCCTATGTAGGGTACTTGCAGGCAGACACCCCCATGCCTGTAGATGAAATTTTTGTGCTGCCTGCCCCCCAATATTATACAGATGGGCAGGGCGGCCTTATGCATCCCCAATTTTTAGAAAGCCGCAAGGCAGAGCAAGAAGCTTTGGCCGCGTACCCTAACCGCCCGGCTGGTTTAGAGGCTTTTTCTACCTCCAGTGGTAAAGTGCTACTTGCGGACATACCAGAATTGCAGGATGTAGATATTTTTCACTTCCACTGGATAGCAGGCTTTATTAATATACCCGCCAATGCAGCCTTTTTGCAGACCAAAAAAGTGGTATGGTCCCTGCATGATATGCAGCCCTTTACTGGTGGCTGCCATTATACAGGTGGCTGCGAAAAATTTGCAGAATCCTGCGGTGCATGCCCTCAGCTTGGTTCTTCCACTACATACGATTTAAGCCGCGCTACCTGGCAGCTAAGGCATAAAACCTACCCTTCCCTTCCCTTCCATATTGTCTGCCCCAGCCGCTGGTTGGCAAAAGAAGCCGCCAAAAGCTCGCTTATGGGTTCTGCGGCCATACACTATATCCCGTATGGTTTGCCGCTTAATATGTTTAAGCCCTACCCGCATGCGGCCAGGGAAGAATTGCGCAAAACACTGGGGCTTAAACCCAGTAGCTTTGCCATTATTTTTAGCGCAGAAAATATTCTTAATGAACGCAAAGGCTTGCGGTATTTGCTGGATGCGTTGCGCCTTTTAAATGCAGAAGGCCGCAACCAGCCAGATGTACGCCTTATTTTGCTGGGCAATGGGGAAATACCCGATGTTGGCTTCCCGGTTATCCACATGGGCCGTGTGCATGTGCCTTCTACCCTTGCGGCCCTTTACAGCGCGGCAGATGTGCTTTTATTGCCCACTCTGGAAGATAATTTGCCCAATGTTGTGCTGGAAGCTTTGGCAGTTGGTACACCTGTGGTGGCGTTTAATGTGGGCGGTGTGCCAGATATGGTGGAGCACAAAAAAACCGGTTTTCTTGCTGAAGTACGCAATATAAGCGAAAACGGCGGCCTTGTAGAAGGTATACGCTGGGCAATGGATGCATTTTCCCCGCTAAAACCAGAAGAAACACAAAAAGGTCGCCTTGCCTGCCGTTCTGTTGCTCTTGAGCATTACGGCTTAGAGCAGCAGGCTAATGCGTACCTGGATTTGTATAATTCCATCTGACCCTGTCCCATATTGAGCTGGGCCAGTCAGTTCCCATAAGGTTTATTATGCAGAAGGGGGAATTATGCGTGCCAAAATTACCAGGCGTAATATGGTTAAACCCGCCCCGGTGCCTCAGTACGCTGGCGATGATATACGCACACTGCGTGCCAAGTATAATCTTAGCCAGGCCAGTCTTGCGTGGCTTTTAAACACAAGTGTAAGCGCTATCCAGCAATGGGAGCAAAATAACCGCAAGCCAAGAGGGCCAATCAATAAATTATTGTCTTTACTGGATAAACACGGTATCGACTTTTTTCTTTAACTGGGGTACATAGGTTTTGTTGTGCATTTTGCTGCACAGAGTTTCCGCGTTTTGCGGGGTCTATTTTTGTTGTATTTAAAAATGGGGAGACCGTATACGCATGAAAATAATGGTTACAGGCGGGGCTGGGTACATTGGCTCCCATACCAGTAAAGCGCTTGCTAAAGCCGGGCATACTGTTGTGGTGTATGACAATTTATCCACAGGATTCAGGGAGCTTGCACGGTATGGTGCTTTTGTCCACGGCGATATTTTGGACGAAGCAAAGCTGCGCGCCACTATGGCAGAATATAAGCCGGATGGCATTATCCATTTTGCGGCAAGCGCGTATGTGGGCGACTCCATGAAGTGGCCAGGGGCGTATTTTCGCAACAATGTAACAGGCACGCTGAATATTTTGGAAGCCATGCGCCTTGAGCATGTGCCCAGCATTGTGGTTTCCGGTACTTGTGCGGTGTACGGGCAACCGGAAATTGTGCCTATTGTAGAAGATTGCCCAAAAGCACCCATTAACCCTTACGGGGCTTCCAAGCTTTTTATGGAGCGCATGTTAGAAGACTTTCACATGGCGCACGGCTTAAACTGGGTAAGCCTGCGGTATTTTAATGCCGCTGGGTGCGACAGAGAAGGGGAAGTGGGGGAATTGCACAACCCAGAACCCCATATTATCCCCCGTATTTTTATGGCTATGGAAGGCAAACTGCCAAAGCTTGAAATTTTTGGGGATGATTACTCCACGCCAGACGGCACGTGCGTGCGGGACTATATCCACGTGGAAGACTTAGCTCTTGCCCATGTGCGGGCTTTGGAATATCTGGCCAAAGGCGGCGCAAGCAAGGCCTTTAATGTGGGTACTGGCAATGGCTTTTCTGTCAAACAGCTTGTGGAAACCGCGGAAAAGGTAACCGGCAAAAAAGTGCCGCATGTGTATGCCCCCCGCCGCCCCGGTGACCCGCCTTTTCTTATTGCCAACCCTTCGCTTATCCACAACACACTAGGCTGGCAGCCTGCCTGTTCAGATGTAGAAACTGTTATGTCTTCTGCCTACGCTTGGTATATAGCAAACAATAATTAAGGAATTCCCATGCGTCTTTGTATAATTGGTACTGGTTATGTTGGCCTTGTCAGCGCCGCGTGTTTTGCAGAAATGGGCAATCACATTGCGTGCGTGGATGTTAACCCCACTATTGTCAACAGGTTAAAAAACGGGGAAATCCCCATATTTGAACCTGGGCTGGAAGAGCTTGTTAAGCGCAATTACGAAGCTGGGCGCTTACGCTTCACCACCAGCATGGTAGAGGGTCTGGATGAGGCAGAAATAGCCTTTATCACAGTAGGCACGCCTTCGCGGCCAGATGGCTCGGCAGATTTATGCTATGTGGAAGCTGTTGCGCGGGAAATAGGGCAAACCATACAGCAGCCCATTATTGTGGTAGACAAATCCACCGTGCCTGTAGGCACAGCGGATTTTGTGACAAACTGCATAAAGGAAGAACTAGACAAGCGCCGTATGCCCATAGCTTTTGAGGTGGTTTCTAACCCCGAATTTTTGAAAGAAGGCGATGCTGTGGCGGACTTTATGAAGCCAGACCGTGTGGTGGTGGGTACATCCAGCGAAAAGGCCCAAGCCGCGATGAAGCAGCTTTATGCGCCTTTTGCCCGCAGCCGCGAAAAGCTTATTTTTATGGGCGTGCGCAGTGCAGAAATGACCAAGTATGCGGCAAACTGTATGCTGGCCACAAAAATTTCTTTTATCAATGAAATTGCCAATATTTGTGAACGTGTGGGGGCAGATGTGCGTGATGTACGCACAGGCATAGGCTCTGACCACCGCATAGGTTACCACTTTATTTACCCGGGTGTAGGGTATGGCGGTTCTTGCTTCCCTAAAGACGTGAAGGCGCTTATACACACAGCCAAAAACTCCGGCATGACACCAGAGCTTTTAGAGGCAGTGGAAGCGGTGAATAAAACCCAAAAACGCCGCATGGCAGAACGGGTGCTTGCCCATTTTGCGCCGCTTGGCGGGGTAAGTGGGAAAAAACTGGCCTTGTGGGGTCTTGCGTTTAAGGCCAATACAGATGACATGCGCGAATCTGCGGCTTTAGATATTGTGAACAGCCTTACAGGCACAGGCATGGAAATTTTTGCGTACGACCCAGTTGCCGCAGAAAACGCCGCAGAAATATTTAAAGAAAATAAACTTTTCCACATTGTGCCAGACGCCTATAAAGCGTGTGAACAAGCAGACGCTTTGCTAGTGATAACAGAGTGGAATGAGTTTAAAAACCCGGATTTTGATAAGCTGAAAACCAGCATGAAAACCCCGCTGCTTTTTGATGGCCGCAATCTGTATAACCCTGAAGTGCTTACCTCACGCGGGTTCGTGTACTTTTGTGTAGGCAAGGGGTAATTTTTGCGCAGTGTAGTAGGCTTTTTTTGATACCCTTAAAGCCAATACCTGCCTTTGTTAAGCCTTGGTAGAGCTAAGTTTTTTTAAAAAATCACCCTCTTGTCCCTTGTCAACCAAAAAATAATCTGGTACTAAGAAAAGCCTGCTTTGTATATAAGCGGAGATTCTGCGAAAGAGGCTTGGAGGACAGCTATGGCGAGTGCCAATGACACCATGGAAAACGAGTTAAATTTTGAAAGCGCGCTGGAGAATTATCTCTCCACAGATTTTGGTGACCTTGAAGAAGGCTCCATTGTCAAGGGCGAAGTGGTTCGCGTAGATGAAGACACCGTTCTTGTAGACGTGAACTTTAAGTCAGAAGGGCAAATACCTGCTTCTGAATTTCGCGACGCTGCCGGTAATATTACCGTGCAAGTGGGCGACAGAGTAGATGTTTTTGTGGCGCGTAAAAACGACGTGGACGGCACCATAACGCTTTCCTTTGATAAGGCAAAACGTATGCAGCTCTTTGACCAGCTCGATGACGTGCTGGAAAAAAGCGGCATAGTGAAAGGCATTATCACCCGCCGTATCAAGGGCGGTTATACCGTAGACCTTGGTGGCGTGGAAGCATTTTTGCCCGGCTCCCATGTAGATCTGCGCCCCGTACCGGATATGGACGCCCTGGTTAACCAGGAATACGAATTCCGCGTACTTAAAATCAACCGCCGCCGCAGCAATGTTATTGTTTCCCGCCGTGTGCTTCTGGAAGAAGAACGCACAACCAAGCGTGGCAGCCTGCTGCTTACCCTGGCTGAAGGCCAGACCGTAAAAGGCAAGGTAAAGAATATTACCGAATACGGCGTGTTTGTTGACCTTGGCGGCTTAGACGGCCTTTTGCATATCACCGATATGTCTTGGAAGCGCATCCGTCATCCCCGCGAAATGGTGGCTATGGGCCAAGACTTGGAACTCAAGGTTCTTTCTTTTGATAAAGATAACCAAAAAGTTTCCCTTGGTCTTAAGCAGCTTGTACCGGATCCCTGGCACGATATCACCGTTCGCTTCCCAGAAAACAGCCACCACTCAGGCAAAGTCACCAACCTTGTTGACTACGGCGTGTTTGTGGAATTAGAAAGCGGCGTAGAAGGCCTTGTGCACATTTCTGAAATGTCCTGGACCCGTAAGCTGCGTCATCCTTCCCAAATGGTGCATCAGGGCGACGAAGTGGAAGTGGTTATCCTTGGCGTAGACAGCGACAAAAAGCGCATCTCCCTTGGTATGAAGCAAGTGAAACCCAATCCATGGGAACTTGTGGGCGAACGCTTCCCCGAAGGTACCATTCTTGAAGGTGTTATCAAAAACATCACAGAATTTGGCATGTTCATTGGTATTGAAGATGGCATTGACGGGCTTATCCACGTCTCTGACATCTCCTGGACCAAAAAACTGCGCCACCCCAGCGAAATGTTCAAAGTGGGTGACGTTGTCCAAGCCAAAGTGCTTACAGTTGACCAAGAAAACGAAAAGTTTACCCTTGGCATGAAGCAACTTTCTGAAGACCCCTGGGCCAGCGTGCCCAGCCGCTACCCTGTGGGTAATTCTGTTACCGGTATCATCACCAATGTAACAGACTTTGGCCTGTTTGTTGAAGTGGAAGAAGGCATTGAAGGCCTTATCCACGTGACTGAACTTGGCAAAAAAGTAAAAAGCCCCACAGAGCTTTATAAAGAAGGCGACTCCATAGAAGCCAAAATTATCCACGTCAGCGCTGATGAGCGCCGTCTTGGCCTTTCTATCAAACAAAGCAAAGAAGAAGATGAACGTAAAAAGCCTAAGGATTACCGAAGCGGCTCTGCCGACCTTGGCAATACCCTTGGCGATCTCTTCAAGCAACACTTTGATGACGATGCCCCTGACGCAAAAGATGCGGAATAATTAACCTGCATCCATACACGGGGGGCTTTCAGCCCCCCGTTTTTTTGTATACTGCACAAACCACCTACGGGAAATACCATGGCCCACCAACGCGAGATAGAAAGAAAATTCCTTGTCAACCGCGCTATCTGGGAAAAAGAAGGCCTTCCCCTTGCTAAAAAACTTCTCTTTCAGCAAGGCTACATAGCCCGCTCAGAAGGCCGTGTGGTACGCGTGCGCTCCATTACCCCGCCAGATTCCCCCACCCTTGGCGTGCTTACCATAAAACTTGCCCGCTCAGAAGACCGCCTTGCCAGAGACGAATTTGAATACCCCCTTCCCCCAGAAGAAGCCCAGCTTCTTCTCAATGCTCTGGCACCCGAAGAAAAATTGGTCAAAACACGCCACTCCCTTACCGTACACGGCAAACTCTGGGTAGTGGACGAATTTCACCAGCCACACGTTGGCCTGCTGCTTGCGGAAATAGAGCTTGCCTCTACTGACGAAACCTTCCAGCTCCCAAACTGGCTTGGCGAAGAAGTAACACACCTTCCGGGCTACACAAGCGCACGCCTTGCCATGGGCACCCCCTTGCCTGTTGTGGGGAAGGGATAGGAGAGTGTTGGGGGGGGGGGGGGGGGGGGGGGGGGGGGGGGGGGGGGGGGGGGGGGGGG
>CAZPTC010000024.1:0-15459 GCA_964589455.1 uncultured Desulfovibrionaceae bacterium
ATGATTACTCCACCCGTAGGCATGAACGTGTTTACTATGGCAAGCTTGCAACCTGATATACCTATGTCAACAATTTTTAAAGGAGTTTTACCTTTCTTTATTGGTATGTTGCTTTGCGTTTTCTTACTTATCCTATTTCCTGAAATCGCGCTGGTCCTTGTAAATTAATAGGAACAATGGGCAAGGTTATCCCATTCCAATTGGAAGATAACATATTGGTATAACTAAAAAAGGAGTTTCTTGTATGAACACACCAAAAAAAGTGGCTTTACTTGGCTTTGACTGTGCTATTACGCCATTATTACGCAAGCATATTGAGGAAGGTATTTGCCCCAACTTCAAAAAAATAGTGGATAATGGTGTTGTGGCAGAAAACTGCCTGTGTGCGTATCCTTCTATCACTCCCCCAAACTGGACAACCATGGCAACAGGTGCATGGCCTGGCACACACGGGGTAACAGACTTTTGGCGCCATGTGCCTGGCACATCACCTGTAAATACCAATACGCACAACAGTTTTAACTGGGATTATGTGCGTGCGGAATCTTTTTTTGAAGCAGCAGAAAAAGTGGGGAAAAAGTCCGTGGTGTTTAACTTCCCTTCTTCTTATAATCTGCATAAAAAACTAAAAAACGGTGTTGTTGTTGGTGGTGCGGCGCTGACAGTTGGCGTTTTTATGGATCAGATGGTTGTGGCGAATATGAAAGGCAAGGAAATGTCCAACAGTGACATGAACTTTTTTACTTTCAGCGATGATATTATGGTATCTACTGATGTAATGCCAGGCACAAGCGTTAAGGTTCAGTATAAAAAGGCCTCTGGTTGGGAAAATGTAGATGCAATGGGTGATGACCCATTGGAAGCAACGCTATCTATTCCATTTGCCGGTTCAATTTACTCCACAAAAAATGCTACTTGGTACTTACTTGTACGAGATATGCATGGCAATGGGTATGATACTGTTAGCCTTTCTGCAAGCAAGAATTTTAAAGACGCATTTTTTACCCTGAAAGTAGGGGAATGGAGCCATGCCTATAATGCTATGGGTTTGCTGGCAGATGGAAAAGAAAAAGAACTACGCTTAAAAGCCAAACTCATAAGTCTTGATGAAGACGGGGAAAACCTGCGTCTGTTTATTTCCCACGGTATTAATATTGATGGCGAAAACTGGTGTTATCCACAAAACTTGGCCCCTCTTTTCAACAAAGGCGATAATATTACCACAAATAATACAGGCATGTTTGTTCTTTCTATGGGCTGGATTGACTTGGATATGTGGATGGAACTTATTGAGTTTCACTATGAATGGCTGGCAGATGGTATTGAAGCACTCCTGAAAGGTGGAGATTGGGATATATTCTTCTGCCATGCGCACCCCACAGATTATATCTACCATGTACTTATGACAGACCTTGACCCCAATACAACCCCCAGCAAAGCTGCGTATGAAAAAGCCTGGCAATGTCACCAGCGCCTGTATAAAGCTGCGGATAAATATCTGGGGCGCATTATGAAGGTGTTGGGGGAAGAAACCCTGGTCACGCTTATTTCTGACCACGGCGCAACAGCAGATGGGCCAAATATTGACCTAAACCTTGTGCTGCAGGAAGCAGGTCTTGCTGTGTTCGAAAAAGCAACTGAAATGCCCAATTTCTTAGAAACCCTTCCGGATAACCTGCGCCCTGTACTAGAAGCGCAATTTGCAAGGACAATGGTCTTGGAAAAAACACGCGCAGTTCCACAAAGAGTCTGCTATGTGTATGTAAACCTTAAAGGGCGTGACCCCGGCGGCATAGTAGAACCGGAAGATTATGAAAAAACACAGCGTGAAATATGTGAAGCCCTTATGGCGTATGTAGAGCCAGGGACAGGGAAAAAGCCCTTTGCTCTTGCTCTGCCTAAGAAAGAAGCTATGCTCATGGGGCTTTGGGGTGACCAGTGCGGGGACGTTGTGTATGCACTTTGGCCAGAATTCTCTATGCAGCATGGCCCAATTCTTCCTACATCAGAATACAGCCTTGGCACGCTGAAACCCATGTGCATTTTCTATGGCCCAGGTGTGAAGAAAGGGTACAGCATGGGGCGTGTGTGTAATTTAACAGACCTAGTACCCACTTACTGTTATATGACAGGCTGGCCAGTGCCTAAAGACACGGAAGGTTCTGTGATTTATCAAATTATGGAAGATTCATCCAGAAAACCTTGCTAGCATTTTAAACGCATTCCCAGCATACAGCATGTTAAATTTGTTGTATGCTGGGAGCAAAGAAATATATTGCATGTTAGGAGCGAAACAGTGCAATATATTGAGGCATGTAGAATATATCAAGAATGTAAGAATGTACATTAAAGGAGCGTTTACACGATGGCAACAATAAAAAATGCTATTGTTATTATGTTTGACAGCTTGCAGCATAATTATTTGGGCTGCTACGGTAATACATGGATACAAACACCTAACATGGATCGCCTTGCCCGAGAAGGTGTACTTTTTGAAAATTCGTATACAGAAGGGCTACCAACAATTCCTTGCAGGCGGGCAATGCACACGGGGCGTTACACACTCCATGAGAGTGGTTGGAGCCCTTTACGCATGGAAGATACAACCATTGCTGATTTGTGCTGGGGAAGGCCCATTGATACAGCACTCATTTTTGATTGCCCCATGTATAGGCAACCGAAGTTCGGCTATACAAGAGGATTTGATAAGGTATGGTTTGAACATGGGCATGAGTTAGACCATTACTATTTTGCGAAAGATGCACTTATCCATAAACAAGCAATGGATTATCTTGATGAAAAAACTCTTGAAGGAGCTAAAAAGCAGTACGGACAAAAGGTTATTGACACGCAACTTGAAGAAATAGAAGACTATCTTAAGCAGCGGCAATATTGGAAATCTGAAGATGATCGCTATGTAGCACGAACAGTCCGTAATGCTATAGCATACTTAGAACAAGTGGATAGAAATAAGCAGTTTTATTTATGGATTGATAGCTTTGATCCTCATGAGCCTTGGGATCCTCCGTCTGTTTATCTCAATTATCCTTGCCCCTATGATCCAGACTATAAAGGTAAGCCAGAATTTTTGCCCATCTTAGGTGACTGCGATGGTATTTATACAGAACCTCAACTGGCGCACATTCGTGCATTATACGCAGAGCTTGTTACAGTATGCGATACGCACCTTGGTAAGCTTATGGATGCCATAAGGCGTCTTGGTTTTGAAGAAAATACGCTTTTTATGCTTGTATCCGATCATGGCGAACCATTAGGCTATGGTGAGCATGGGCACGGCATTATGCGTAAAGTACGTCCTTGGCCTTATGAAGAGCTTGTGCATACCCCCATGCTTTTGCGCGCGCCTGGTATTAAAGCGGGGCAACGCATTAAAGCATTTGTACAAAGCTGTGATGTTGCGCCAACTGTATGTGATTGGCTTGGTATTGGGGTTCACCCAGATATGCAGGGTTTTTCCCTTTTGCCATTATGCCGTGGAGAAGTACAAAAGGGGCGTGAATTTGCTATAGCTGGCTATTATAAGTCTTCTGCAGCAATTTATACAGAAGATTGGAGCTATATTCACTGGACTGCAACAGATAAAGCCGATATGTCATTTATGGAAGACTTGCAAACTAATATGAGTGAAGTAAGCGTACCATTGCAAGAAACAGGTGGTAAAACATTAGTTGAAGCAACTGATATGATAGCTGTGGATGCTTTTAGCAAGCATAAAGAGACAGCAACAATTGATGGTGAGGAAATGTGGACCTGTACCCCAGGAAGTGCAATTATTGTACCTGATGAAGATGAGCTGTATGATCGGAAAAAAGATCCCTTCCAGCTCCATAATCGTATTAAGGAATACCCTAAGGTTGGCGAAGAACTTTACAGAAAACTGCGTGAGTTCATGTCTGAACTGCGCAAGTAAGTTATTACGAATATAACTTGCTGTTGCTTAATGCTCAGCGCATTTTCCTAATAGGGGAATATGCGCTGAGCATTGCTATAAGGCTTACTTCTTTTTTGCGGGATATTGCGAGCCTGATACATAAAATGTGTTTTCCACCACAAAAAGGGCATGGGGATCAAGAGAAAACACCAGCTCTTCCAAGTTTTTCAGCACATAATTATTCGTTATGGTCACCACCACTTCTTTTGCATCGTGGCTGTAGCCCCCAAAGGCTGGTATAAGGGTGGCGCGACCCTGGGCAGCGATAATGCCGTGGCATACGGCCTGCCCACTTTTTGTGATAATAAATACCATCTTACGCTCGTTGAAAAGCTTAAGCACATAATCGACTGTAGAGGCAGAAACAAATACCTGGATAAAGGAAACAATCACCAAATCCAGAGAAATAGTAAAGGCGCTTAAAGAAAAAAGCGCGGCATTAAACGCAAACAAAAAGCGGCCAATAGGGATATTCCATTTTTGGTTCAAATACACGCCAATAAGATCCAGCCCACCGCCAGAACCCAAGGTGCGCAGCATAATGCCGCCACCCGTACCGCCAAGAACACCTGCCATTATTGCCGCAAAAAGGGTGTTTTCTACGGGTAGCTGTACAAAATTCAGTAAACTACCCCATACCATTATGGCCAGTGTACCATAGGCGCTATACAGCACAAAACGCCTACTTACCCTAAACCAGGAAAAAATAAAAAGAGGGATATTAAGCAAAAGGTTCCATAGAGAAGCACTGAGCAAATCTGTGTTATACCATGTAAGCAGACTCAGGCCTAAAATGCCGCCTGTAAGAAACCCGTGGTGAGAGGCCACACCTTGCACGGCAAGTGCAATAAACCCTGCGCCAACAGTGAGCAGAAACAGGTTCCACAAAGGGTGCTGGGAAAGGGAAATTTTAGGTTTTTCCTTGACCATACAAACCTACATAAGTTTAAAGAAAACATTAAGCGCTGTTATATACAAAAAAAGCGCAAAACTTTTTTTCAGGGTTCCAACAGGCAGGGTATGCGCAAGCTTTGCGCCAAGTGGCGCAGTAAGTATGCTCAGGCAGCCAATACCCAAGGCAGCCCACACATCAATATACTGCAAACCATAACCCAGAGAGCCAGCAAGAGCAATAGGGAAGCCCAAAGCAGCAGAAGTACCCACAGCTTGCCTCATACCCAAGCCTCTTGCACGGAAAAAAGGAACCATGAGTGTGCCGCCCCCAATACCAACAAAGCTGGAAATTGCGCCAATACCAGTAGCCCAGCAAAAAGTGGGGACATTGACACTTAAAGAGGGGCTTGCCTTTTTTTCTTCTTTACTGCTTTTCTCTACAAGCATTTGGGTGCCAGCAGCTAAGGCAAAAAAGAGGAAAAAAACGCTTAAAAAATTCCCCGGCAAGTAAGGAGCAAGAAATGCGCCCCCCAGTGTACCAAGCATAAGGCCTGGGGCCATTATTTTAAGGGCTGGTAAAAACAGGGAGCCGCGCCTGTAATGGGCCCTGGCACTGGAAACAGAGGTAAGCAGAATACTGGCAAGAGAAGTGGCTACAGCGTAAAGCATGGCGGTGTCAAGCGGCATACCTTGCCATGTAAAGACCATAGAAAGCACAGGCACAATAACAAGGCCGCCACCAATACCTAAAAGCCCCGCCATAAACCCGGCAAGAGCGCCACAAGCTGGGTAAAGGAAAAAAGACAAATACGGGAGTATGGTGTCCATAAATACTTAAACTGGGTTTGCCTGGGTGAAATTTTTATACCGCACAAGCAGCAAGGTAAGCGCACACGCGGTAAATACCCCGCCAGCCGCAAATGTGGCAGAAGGGCCAATGCCTTGCCATAAAAAGCCGGCTAGTACGCTTGCTGCCAGCATGGCCACACCACTAACCAGATTAAAAAGACCAAAAGCCGTGCCACGTAAAGAACCAGGGGCAGTGTCTGCCACCATGGCGGCTAAAATGCCTTGGCTAAAACCAAGGTGCAGGCCCCAAAGCACAAGGCCAAAGAAAAAAAGCAAGGGAGAGGCGGCCAGAGCAAGGCAAATATCTGCCAGAATTAACAAACAAAAAGCCACTGCCAGCAAAAGGGCACGGGGCAGCTTGTCTGAAAGCCAGCCAGCCGGGTAGGCGGAAAGGCTGTAAAAAAGGCTCATCACCACGAGTACAAGGGGGATAAGAGGCAGGGGCACGGCCATATCAGAGGCGCGCAACACAAGAAATGCCTCGCTAAAGCGGGCTAGGGTAAAAAGCGCCCCTAAAACAAGTACCCACCAGTACGCGGCATTAAACTGCGCAATAGCAGCCTTGGAAAGGGGAAAAGTGGGGCTTTTAGGTGCTGTACTTTTTTCTTCTTTAACACCAAAAATAAGCACAGCCATAGCAATAAATGCCGGCAAAACTGCTGCCCACAAGACCATGGGGATATCAGACTGGTAAAGGAACATAAGACCAATAGCCAAAAGCGGCCCAACAAAGGCCCCAATGGTGTCCATGCTTTGGCGCAAGCCAAAGCTGGCCCCGCGTATTTCTGGTGGGCTTACCTCTGCCACAAGGGCATCGCGCGGGGCGCCGCGTATGCCTTTGCCTATTCTGTCTACAAAGCGTGCGCCAAATACCGCAGTTGCGCTTTCTGCCAGCGGAAAAATGGGTTTGGTAAAAGCTGCCAGGCCATAGCCGCAAAGCAAAAGTGCCTTGCGTTTGCCCCAAAAGTCTGAAAGAGCACCGGAAAAAACTTTTACAATAAGTGCTGTGGCTTCTGCAATACCCTCAATAATGCCAAGGGCTAACACGCTTATCCCAAGACCGCCCACCAAATACACGGGCAGAAGGCTATGTATCATTTCTGAAGAAACGTCCATAAAAAGGCTTACAAAGCCTAAGGCCCATACGGTTTTGGGTATGCGCGGATGCGTCATTGCTTTTTCTCACGCATATATTGTTGGCCGCGTGCAATGGCTAAGTTTTCGGGTGGTACATCGTGCGTGATAACAGAACCCGCGCCCACAAGGCTGCCCTCGCCAATAGTAACGGGGGCCACAAGGGCTGTGTTGCTGCCAATAAACACATTGTCTTCAATAACTGTTTTGTGTTTACGCTTGCCATCGTAATTGCAAGTAATAGTGCCAGCGCCAATATTCACATTACTGCCTATCTGGGCATCGCCTAAGTAACTGAGATGGCTTGCCTTACTGCCTTCACCCAGTGTGGTATTTTTTACTTCTACAAAATTGCCCACCTTGGCAGATTCCCCAATTACTGCGCCAGAGCGCAGGCGTGCATACGGCCCCACAATGGCGTGGGCGGCAATGGTGGCATTTTCAATATGGCAAAATGGTTGGATAACCACATTTTCTGCAATGGTAGATGCGTGTATAAATGCAGGCCCATGCACTTCTGCACCAAAGCTTATGTGTGTGGCACCGGTTATTTCCATAGGGCCAAAAAGTTCTACCCCGGCTTCCAGGTTTGCAAATGGGCTTACCACTAGTGTTGCCTGGTTATGCAAAATCACACCTGCGCGCAGCAATTTGTGTATTTGCCGTTGCTGAAGAATTTTTTCTGCATCTATCAATTCTTCTGCTGTGTTGACGCCAAGTAAGGAGGTTTTTGCTTCGTCTTCAATAGGGTGCGCATGGACAGAAAAACCATGCGCACGCGCATGGGCCACGCAATCAGTAAGGTAATATTCCTTCTTGGCATTATTGTTTTGCAGCATGGGCAGCACTTTTTCCAAGAGTGGCAAAGAAAAAAGGTAAACCCCGGCATTTACTTCTACAGGTTCTCCTGGCGGCAATATGCGGGTATCGTCCTTTGCTTCTATAATGCCTGTCACTGCCCCGCTTGTACCGCGCAATACGCGGCCATAGGAGCCGGCATTGTCCAAAAGCAGGGATAAAAAGGCCATATCATGGCCTTTTGCCTGCTCTAAAAGAACTTGCAGAGTTTCGGTGGTAAGCAGGGGGGCATCGCCATTCACCACAAGCACATGGCTAAGGCCAGCAGCAGCAAGGGCAGAATATGAAACTTGCAGGCAGTGCCCAGTGCCCAGTAATTCTTTTTGTTCTACAATGCGGGGGGGATGGCCATAAGGCGCGGTGATGCGCTTTAACGCTTCACTGACGCCAAGGCCTTGGTGGCCGATAAGCGTGAAAATTTTAGAATCCGCAAGAGGTACCAAGGCATGGTATACATAGGCCAGCATGCTTTCGCCAAGAAGCGTCTGCAGTACCTTATGTTTGCGGGAGGGCATGCGCGTGCCCTTGCCTGCCGCCAAAATAAGTGCGCCAAGTGAAGGGTAAAAGTCCATACAATTCCTAATAATGCTAAAGTGGAAGGCAAAACGCCCATTTGCTTTTTTTCTAAAGTATTTCCGTTAATCAACGCAAAATGCTCTTTAACGCCCAATCCAAACCAACGCAAGCCCAAGTACCAATAAGACTATGCCCATTGTGCGCAAAACGCTTTCTGGCATCTGGCTTATTTCCCGCATGGCTTCCCGCATTTTGCCAGGAAAAAGCATACAGGGCAAAGCTTCCATAAAACAGGCAAGGCCAAATGCAGCAATAAAAAAAGACAATGTTTCCAATATATTTCCTTTTCAAAAAAGACTTTTCAAAAAAAGCGCAGAGGCGTATAACGCACTTTGCACGGTTTTTTCTGTGTAAGTAGCTTTTATTGAGGAAAGTATGCCGTCTATCCCCACCCCGCTCATCACGGTTTTGTTGCTTCTTGGTTCTAACATCTTTATGACATTTGCCTGGTACGGGCATTTGCGCTTTAAAGCCATGCCCCTTTTTATTGTTATTTTAGCAAGCTGGGGCATTGCTTTTTTTGAGTACTGCATGCAGGTGCCTGCCAACCGCATTGGGTACGGGTATTTTAGCGCAGCAGAGCTAAAAACCATACAGGAAGTTATTTCCCTTACTGTGTTTGGTGTATTTTCTACGCTGTACCTGGGGGAAAGCCTTACTTGGAACCACCTTCTGGGCTTTGGCCTTATTATGACCGGGGCATTTTTTGTATTCCGGGCATAATGGTTTGCGTTAAACCAAACGGGAAACCTCCTCTTCTGCATCCAACAAAAGTTGTAGCACAGCGTCTTCTTCGCCCTTGCCCGCAACATCTGTCAGGCCACAGCACAAGTCTACAAGGCGGTACAGGCCGTATTCCCCTGCTTCCATTGCAAGACGCTGCGTTGTGTCTGCAAATTGGGGCGAACCTGTTTCCCATTCCCCACGCATTTGTGTAAACAGCGCGTGGATATCTGCAAAAGGCGGGGCCATGTCTTCCGTTTCTTCTTCCATACCCTCTGCATTTTGGGGGGCTTTGGGGTTAGCGTAAAGCATATCTGCTTCCGTTAAATCCATAATGTCCGCAGTATCCGTATATGCAGAATCCTGCGGTCTACGGCCTGATGCCCCGCTGCTATACTCACTGTCTAAAGAAAGGTAGGAGCCAATGGAAACACCATTGGCTGTTGGCAGGCCGTCTTTTTTGCGCCGTCCTTTTTCTGTAGGTTGCGGGGAGGGGAAGTCCAGCAGGGATAAATGTTCCATGCGCGCAGAAGACGGGTTGGGGTCTGGCCCAAGCATGGCCGTATCCACCATAGCAGAAAGCGAGGTTGGTGGTGCCTGGATATTTTTGGGCTTTTGTGTTTCCTGCCCTGCAAAATCAGCTTGGGTATCTGTTGTATATTCTGGATATTGCTGCACAGGCAAAACGCGGATATTGGGGTGTGTGGGCAGAGGGGCTTCCATAAAGGCGGCATTTGCCAAATCTTCCAAGGAGCTTAAGTCCCAGTGGGGGGCAGAGGCTTTTTTGCTTTTACCAGCAACCTTTTCCTGTACGGGCAGTATGGAGGGAGAGGCTTCTGCCTCTTGCTCTGTTTCCTGTTCAGGTTCCTGTTCTGGCACAGGTTCTGGTTCTGGCGGCATTTCACTGGCATCTGCCAGCACAAAACGCATGCTTTGCACCTGTACACTGGGGTTTTCTGCCACGCTATCCACATGTTCCTGGGTCATTGCCTCTACCTCAATGCGCAAAGGCTCTGGTTCTCCCACCCATTCGCTGCCCAAAAGCTCTTCTGCTTTGGCATCCAGCACGTGTACCTGCGGGGTAGGCTTGAAGGAAAAGAGGCGGCTGAAAATACCTTTTTTCTTTTCTGAAGGCGCAAAAGGAGAAGTGCCGGGAGGGGTAGGGGCTTCTAAGTGAATAGTTTCTAAAAGCGCGGGGGAAGCTTCTTGCTCTAGGTGGGGTGGTGCCTCCCCCTCTGCTGCTTTTTTATGGGGTGTAGCAGATTGTGGTGCAGGGCGGGCGGCAGGTTTTTTAGCATCCGCAAGCATGGTTAATTCTGCCACAACATCTGCCATAGCTTCATCTAAAGATTTTTTCTCAGGCTCTGTGGCTGGTGCAGTCTGTTCTGTAGCAGGCTTTGTCAGAGGTTGGGCAGTAGTTGCAGCTATTGGCTGTGCGGCAGCCTCTATTGGCGCAAGGGCAGGTTCTTCCACTGCCGCGGTAAATGCTTCTGGTTTAGCCACAGCATGTTCTGGTACACCAACAAAAGGTTCTGCTTTTGCTTCTGGCTCCATACGCTGTTCTGGCTCTGGTAGAAACGCTTGGGGTTCTGGCTTAACTTCTGGATCAGTTTCTGGCTTTGCCTCCATAGAAAGTGTAAGGGCAGAAATCCGCCCAGATTTTGGTCTGGCCATGTGTTCTGGGGTAAGGTCAAAAACCGCTTCCTCTTCAACTGTTTCTTCTGCTTCTGCTGGTAGGTGGGGATGCGTGGTTGCCTCTACTGCATGGTCTAAGAGGGCGGCAGCTTTGCGTTCTTCAGCGCCTTTTAAGTCCAGAGTAAGAATAAGGTCTGGTCTGGGCTCAGTCTTATTGGCTGGCTTTTGAGAAGAGGCGGATAATGGCCGCAGGTTGGGGCCAAGCACAATTTCCATGTCGCTTGTATCTCGGGCATTTTCTGTTTCTTCCACAGGTACAGCCTGAACAGCAAGGCGTTCTGGCTTGCGGGGTTTTACTTCAGTAGCAGGGGCGCCAGCCACATATTCTGCTTCTACCAAGCGGTGGGAAGAAGGCCAGGGTCTGGCACGGCTGGCATCTAAAAGCGGGCCAAGCACAGCGTACAGGGCTGCACGGGCATGGGGCCAGGGCAAGGTTTCGTCACAGCCTGCACGCATAAGCAATTCGGCTGTTTTTTCATCTTTGCAAAGGCCCAGAAAGGATGTAGCGGGGCAGGCATTATCCCCTTCAAAAGCGCGGATTTGTGCAATAGCCTGGATATATTCTTCTTCAGAAAGGTTAGGGTCCAGCACCACAAGAGGTGGTGTTGCGGTTGCATACACTTCCAAGGCTTCCCTGGCATTACTGGCCTCAAAAATGCGCTCTAATTCTGCCATGCCTTGCAGGTAGTACACCAAAAGGTGCCTGTCCCGCGCTTTGGGCGAAACCACAAGGCAGGTGCTTGCCCGTTTTTCTGCCTCAAGCGCGGCATTTTTTTGCTCTTCCGGAGTTTCCTGGCTGGCAGTAAGTGGCACCAGGCGCAGACCAATATTGAACACAAGGCCTCTTTGCCCTGTTTCCATACGCACAAAGCCACTGTGACTGCTGGCAAGCTCCCACGCTTTTAAAAGCCCCAGACCATCCCGCGAATGTGGCGGTGCCCCTTGGCCTGTATCTGCCACAACACAAAGCAGGCGGCTTGGTTCGCGGCTTTCCGGGTCGCGCATAAAGCGCACAGAAATAACATCCCCTTTGCCACTGGCCCGCAAAGAATCGCGCAGTAAAAGCAGCAAAAGTTCTTTAAGTTGCTCAAAATCGCCATAATACCGCACAGAAAGATGTGGCGAAACAAACCAGGAAAAAGCCACATTCTTTGCTTCTGCTTCTTCCATAATAGAGGCAGCCACGCTGTTTAAAAGCTTGGGCAGGTCAAAAGCCACATGCCCAGTGCCTTTTTCATGGGGTTTTTTCTTTCTGGGACGCCGCAAACTGCCAGGCATGCGGGTGATGATATCCATCATTTCCCTGCCAGAGGCCACAATAGAGTCTGCCTGTTTACGGGCCTGGGCCAATGCAGCCGTGTCTTTTTTTTCTGCGGCAGAGGCCAAAAGCTGGTCAAGCTCTACTGCCCCGCGCAAAAGCGCGTCCATTGGGTGGCGTATGGCAAGTTCTAACTTGGTGATATGTTCTTGTAAGGCGGTGTCTGCCAAATAGGTAATGTGTGCTTGATCTGGCTGGGCATTACCGCCTGCATTCGGGCTAAACTGATCCAACGGATTCAGATGGATAGGCGTGTGGGCCACTGCCCCCGTATGCTTTCCTCTATGGCCGTGTGTATCCTTGGCAAGCGCTGCTTCTGCCGCCAAACCCAGCATGGTTGCGTCGTCCTTTTCTTCCACGGGTTCTGCATACAGCACGGCAGAAGGTGCTGCCACAAGAAACAGCACACCAAATGTAAGCCCAAAAAGCGGGGCAAGACTCCACGAAGTAAAGGAAAGAGGCTGGCTGAATGCTGCAAGCAAAGGCCCGGCAATAGTGACACTTTCAAGCGCATTGGTGTACCATAAAAGTGGGGGTAAAATACCCAGCAGACTGCCCAACATAAGCGAAAGGCTGGCAAGCACAAAAAAGCCACTGCCATACACCCCACGCAAAAACAGCGCAAAAACAGGTATAAAGGTAAGCACAGCGCCTAAGGGCCATACATCTAAAAAGCGTACAAGCCAGGCCTGCCCGGGTATAAGCGGCCACAGTGCCAAAACCGCGCCAGGCAAAGCAGCGCCCAGAAGCGCCGCCCCCCAGAAGCGTGATCGTTCCCGCACAAAAAGAACAGTGCGCGCCACATAAGGCAGCAGCATAAGGGAAAGACCCGCACAAAGCACAGAAGGTATGCCCATAAGCTGTACCCCGCCTTGGGGTGTGACAGCCATAGGCCAAAAAGCCTGCACAAACGCGCCAGCGCAGAAAAGTGTAACCCAAAGGCGGCCTTCTTCCCGTGTGCCCAGGCCGCGCACAAGTGCAAGCAAACCAAGCACAGCCAGAGAAACCAGCAAGAATGGCCTGGCGCTTTGGCTTGCTGTAGAAAGTGGTTTATGGCTGGAAAAAAGTACAGGAGAAAACCATAAAGAAGGTACGCCGTCTATACGCAAACGTATTTCTATACCGCGCAAGTCCCCATTTTCTGTCTTAAAAAGCGCAGATGGCAGCACATAGCCCATAGAAGAGGGTGGTATTTCCTGAAAAAGCCCGGATGGCGTGGCAAGAGAAAGAGGCTGCCCATCCTGGCCAAGAGGCGCTGCCCATACCATTGGCTGGCCCGGCGCGCCATCTCCCATGGCAATAACCATATCTTCTATGGCACTGCCTTTTTCAGGTATTAGCAGAATGCGTGCCCACACAGCACCTGGTGGCACCACAAAAGGCATATCTTTATAAGGTAAAAACTCTGCTTCTCCACTTGCGGGGCTGCGCAAGGAGTACTCTAAGTGCGGCAAAAGGGCCACATCGCCTTTTATGGGTGCGGCAAAACGTAATGGCTCTGCCTGCGCAGGCAATGCCGCACAAGCCAGAAAAACTAAAGCCCCTAAAAGCCACAGGCCAAATGTTCCCACAGGGATTTTTCGCATAAGCACAGAACCCTTACCAAGCTTGTATCGTGGAATGCTTTTTTCTATACTTTTTTTAAAGAAATGGGAAGTGCGTTGGAACATGTTTTTTTTGCTGGAAATATCTCAGATGCAAGCGGAAGGTTTTTTCTGCCGCCAATCTTCACTTGCAAAAAATATTAATTCCTCTATTCTTGTTCCTGCATGCGCCTTAACCAAGGCCTTTCGTCTTGATATGCCAAGCTAACCTTGAGCAAACTACACAAACCTGGAGGAACAATGCTTAGCCCTAAACAGTGCATCCTTTACAGCGGCGGGGCCGCCGGTACAGAACAGTTTTTTGGTGCGCAGGCAGAAGCCTGGGGCATAGAAGAAGTTAACTTCAGCTTTGAAGGCCACCAGATTGAACGCGCCCGCGGTGTGCGCGTGCTTACAAGCGAAGAGCTGGCTCTTAAAGACGTAAGTATGACCTATGTTTCCAAACTTATGGGCCGCGAATACACCAAGGCCCCCATGTTCCGCAAAGTGCTGCAATCTATTTGCTGGCAGGTAAGCAGCGGCCAGGAAGTGCTTGTTGTGGGCGTTATCCAGGACGATAAAACCGTGAAAGGCGGCACGGGCTGGGGCGCAGAATTTGCCAAGCTTTGCAATAAGCCGCTGTTAGTTTTTGACCAGGACAAAAACGCCTGGTTCCGCTGGAAAGACGATGACTGGAGCAAAGAAGAAAACCCCGTTATCCAATACCCCCACTTTACCGCAACAGGTACCCGCTTTTTAGATGCCAATGTCCGTAAAGCTATTGAGGATCTTTTTACCCGCTCTTTTGCCCGCTAACGCATAATTCACACACACCCGTATGGAAAAGGGGCACCCCAGAAATTTTTCTGGTGGTTCCCCTTTCTTACCTTAAAATTCCCTTTACCCCAAAATTTCCAGGTTTTTTTATGACTTCATCCTTGTCTTCCAACGCAACCTCCAAAGGCATTCTTGCCGGCCTTGGCGCACACTTTCTTTGGGGCGTTACAGTTCTCTACTGGCCCTTGCTTGCAGATATGCCTGCCACCTCCATTGTGGCGCACCGCATGGTATGGTCTTTTGTCTTTCTGGCCTGCTACCTTGTGCTTTGCAAACGTATGGATGAAGTCATTGCTGCCATTACCCAAGTAAAAATTGCCCTGCCACTTGCCCTGGCCTCCGTTTTATTATTCACCAACTGGGGTGTATACATCTACGCCGTGAACTCCGGCCATGCTGTTGAAGGCAGTATGGGCTATTTTATTACCCCCTTCCTTAATATCCTTATGGGCCGCTTTCTCTTGGGTGAAAAACTGCGCCGACCCCAGGTTATTGCCATTTTTATTGCCGCCCTTGGTGTCTTATGGGGGCTTGTGCTTTATGGCCGCATCCCCTTTATTGGCCTGACCCTTGCCTTTACCTTTGCCACATACGGATACTTGCAGAAAAAAGTGCCCGTAGATTCTGTACCCGCCTTGTTTATTGAATTGCTCTTTGTTACCCCCTTTGCCCTTATATGGCTTTTTTCTGCCCACCCCGGTACTATGGGCGGTATGCTGGGCAGCGGCACCCTGCGCCCCATTCTGCTTGTGTGTACCATTATCGCCACTGCCGTGCCCCTTATGCTCTTTGGCTTTGCCGCCAGACACCTTACCCTTGCCTCTATTGGCATTCTCCAATACGTTAGCCCCAGCATCCAGTTTATTCTCGCTGTTACTGTGCTTGCCGCGCCCGTTGCCGCCGCAGACCTTGTCACCTTCCCCTTTATCTGGGCAGCCCTTGGCCTGTATACATGGGACGCCATACGCATGACACGCAAAACCCCCAGCAGCGCCCCGGACAGTATGTGAAAGAAGGAAGAGTTTTTTGGGGGGAAAGGG
>CAZPTC010000025.1:0-15305 GCA_964589455.1 uncultured Desulfovibrionaceae bacterium
CTTTATCATCTATATTTGTCCAGTCTGCTTTTTCAAATTTTACTCTTTGGTTATTGCCTGCGTAGTGGTTGGTGGACACCATAACATCCATACAAAATGCGTAGTGGGAGTCTGCATAGTCCTGGGCTCTTTTGCCTTCGTTTTTTATGGCGCGTACAACATCTGTATCCATATACACGCCTGTTGTAAGGGCAGAGCCACCCACTACCACGGCATTTTTAAGCTTTTTATGCGCGTTATAGGACATGGGAAAATTCATGATAACGCTTTTTTTACCGGCTTTTTCTGCTGCTTCCCAAAAGGATTCTGCTTCTACATAATCCCAGTTAAAAGAGGAATGGATATTTTCATTGGAAGGGGAGGTACCCGGCAAGTGGCGGGTGAAGTCGCACACCTGATTTGTTAATGGCCATGCCCCTGTGGCCATAACTGTCCAGTTTGGCGGGGTAATGGTGGGAAAAGGCACAAGGGCATTTTCGCATACAACACCATTTTCAAAAATTTTTTTGAAGTTTGGCGCAATACCTTCTGCAATGTGCTTGCGCACAAGGGAGGTAAGGGCACAGTCAAAACCTAGTAAGGCTACCTTCTTGGGAATCGTCATGTTTTTCTCCTACAATTTTTTAAGGAACAGGCGCAAGGGTAAAATTTCACAAGGCTTTGTAAAAAAGAAGGTTTCTACGCTAAAAAATGCATAGAAAACTTCTTCTAAAAGTGACTCCAATATACTATGGCTTGTTGCAGAAATCAAGCCCTTTTCCCCTTGAAAGTATGCCTGGTTTGCGGTATGATGCTTGCAAGCAATATAAAAAAGGAATATTATTATGTGCTTAGCAGTGCCTGTATGTGTGGTGGAATATTTGGCAGAATCAACAATTAAGGCCAGAGTAGGGGAGGGGGAAACCTTTGTAGAAGCCTCCACCTTGCTGTTGCCAGAACCACCCAAAGTGGGGGACTACCTTATTCTCCATGCAGGCTTTGCGCTACGGGTACTGGACCCGCTGGAAGCAGAGGAATCTATAAAAATTCTGCGGCAAGTTGCAGAGGTAGAGGGCGTTCCCATAGATTTTTAAACGCATAATGCGCCCTTGGCAAACACATTGAAACCAAGGGCGCATTATGCGCATAGATTATTTTAAACGTGTAACTGCTCTATAAGCAGAAAAAATTAGTCTACTTTGTGGAAATTGCTTGGGCTGGCTTTGCAAACGGGGCAGGCTTCTGTAGCTGGGCCTTCGTGTACATAGCCGCAAATGGAGCAAAGGTAATAATCCACAGAGGCAAGGCCTTTGGGGTTGGCAATAGCTTTCTTATACAAATTAGCGTGTTCTTCTTCCACTTTGCACACAAATCCCATGTAGTTAGCAGCGGCCTTTTCGGCTTCAGTTTCAGCGTCTTTAATCATTGCCGGGTACATTTCAGTGTACTCAAAGGTTTCGCCATCAAAAGCGGTCTTTAAGTTTTCTTCTGTTGTACCAATTTTTTTGGCATTCTTCAGGTGGGTAAGGGCGTGGATAGTTTCTGCCCCTGCTGCGGCGCGGAACAGTTTAGCTACTTGGGGCAGACCTTCTTTGTCAGCCTGGGCAGCAAATGCAAGATATTTACGGTTGGCTTGGGATTCGCCTGCAAATGCGGCCATCAAGTGCTCAGTTGTTTTGCTCATAGTTTTCTCCTTAAGAGTTAATACAAAATTAGGAACAATTCCTATTTAAGTCTTTTTCAAAACTTTGTAAAGCATTTTTTTATGTATTATATACCAAGCTTTAAATCCAGTGATATAAGTGATAAAAAGCATACTATTTGCTATATACCTGATACCTTTTTTGCCTGGCAATTTGAAGAAGAAATTAAGCGCAGCCGCTTTATCACCACAATATGCCATGTGGAAGATGTGGAAAAAGCCAAAGAATATATTGGGTTTTTGCAAAAAAAATATGCCGATGCCACCCATAAGTGCTGGGCTTACCATATTGGCGCGCCAGAAGATACAAGCCGCATAGGCTATAGCGATGACGGGGAGCCGCATGGCACAGCCGGCCGCCCCATGCTTGTGCAAATACAGGGCAGTGGCCTTGGAGATGTGCTGGCAGTTGTTACCCGGTACTTTGGCGGCATAAAGCTTGGCACAGGGGGCCTTGTACGCGCCTACCAGGGCTGTGTAAAAAATGCGCTGGAGCAAATACCCAAAAAAGAAAAAATAGCAATGGTGCTAAAGCGTTTTTCTCTGCACGCAGTGCACAGGCATGTGCTGTATCAAGTGCTGGGTCAAGAAGCCTTCAGCGCAATAAAACTGCTGGAAGAAAACTATAATGACCGCGCGTGCTTTTTTGTGGAAATGCCAGAAAGCCTGAGCAGTACATTTTGTGCCATACTTGCTGATGCCTGCCGTGGTGATGTGCAATGGCTGCCAGACTGAACCTTCGTTATTATGCTTCCTTTAATAATGCTTCCTTCCTTGTCTGTCTGGCAGAATATTTTCTGGGGCAGGTGCTTGTGGAGAAGGGCAAAGACCTAAAATGCGGCTTAAGCGTGGGCATGGGCGGGATGGATAATTGTCCCATAATGTAAATTATGTCAAGAATTATACCCATTCTTTGTTTGTCACTTTATTTTTCATATTGAGGGGTTCTTTGCAAAATCCACTGCTTTCCAGGGCCTGCCGCGATAATCTGGTATGCATACTTCCGGATGAATTCGTGTATTGCACGGAATACCCCATGATGTCTATGTGCAGGAGAATAATGGTAATCATCTCCGCATATAAACCCATCTGCAGCAAGAACTTTGTCAATTCTTTCCAACTCATCTAATGTGTCCTGATATTGGTGAGATGAATCTAAATAAACAACATCAAGTTCTTCTGCTAAAGAAGAAAGAAATTCCTGGGAAAACATTTCTTTTATGTGGTATTGGCAATCTGTAAAAAAGCAAGCTTTGCTTTTTGTTTCTTCCCTGGCAAACTCCGTGGTCAGTTTTTTAAAATTATTGTATTCGCTGTTAAACGGAAAACTTGTTCCCAATTTTGTCCAGGGGTCAACTAAATAGTACTGTGTTGGCTTCGCATAAAGATAAATTAACTCGGAAAAATGCCCGCGGAAAACACCAAGTTCTGCCCAAACTTTATTTTTAGGAATATAATTAAATATCCATTTTCTTTCTGCCAAACGTATTATTTCTTGTGTAGGAAAATGATGAAACTCCATATAAACCTCTTACAATGTGACTATTGTTTTTTTTAGTCGTATTGCATAATTAAGTGTATGAATAATGCACTCTAGATACGAAGTATCAATAGTATCAAAACTTATTGCTATTTCTTCTTTATTTATAGTGAAATAATATTCTAATTTATTTTCTTTAAATTTTACTATTCTTGTTATCATTTTTGCGTACTGATTTTCAATATTAACAAAAATATTAGAGTTAGGATCTGCAATTATCTTCTTTATTAGTGAAAAATTCGTATTAAAATCTAAATAAAATATTACATCTTTTGTAGAAGAAGTAAGTATATCATAAAGAAAATTTTCTTGTTTAAAATCTCGCATTTTTACATTATGCAAATAATACGGATGTGCCGGTTCATTTTTATAATCAATATAATTCTCGTGAAAAAGATACCCATACTCAGAATAGTTTTTTGCAAAAAAAGGCAAGTTTGTATATGTGGAAGAAAAAACAACGTTGTAGGTTTTTTTATTATATTCTAAATCCTGTAAAAATGGATCAAAGTAGTAACCTGGCACACGCGAATCTTTTTTTCCAGATGATATAAAAGTAGCGTATTCTTGCATAATATCCTGTGGATTTTTTTGTTTTACAGTAAAGATGTTTGTTTCAATATTTTCTATAAGTTTGTCTGCTGCAGGTGATATTTTTATTGCAAAAAAAGCATCTGTTTTACATAAAAATGTGTAATGGTCATTGTAAAATAAGCAACTATCCGAGTATAATAAGCTTGTAGATGCAAAATAGTGTTTTTCTGAATAGTTTGACGACGATTTATACATACAACTTGCAATAAAAAATAATGCGCTGTTGTTACTAAATAAAAATATGCGTCTGAAAATTTTTTCAACAGAATTTTGTAAATACTTATGAAGGGTTTTTATTGTAAATATTCCATAGGGGCTACCATAATACAAAATAAATCCGTAAGGTAATCGGCGTTTTATTGATGCGCTTTTTCCCTCATACTAACATAATTAATAAAATCTGTATTTTTATTTTCATTAATATACTGCTTTAATGCACTAACAGGTTTTAATGGATAAGAAAGGCTGTTAAGAATAACAACATGGGAAAAACTTTTTGTGCAAAGCAAACGAATTGCTTTAAAAAAATCGTAACAAAATGCATTATCTGATTCACAATTTGCTTTTAGTTTATACTGTGCATTTAATGCGGCGTGACAAGAAAAAAAGTAAACAGGTTCATTCGCCTCTTGAAGATAATCACGCAATCGAAAACATGGATTTTTTTCAAAATCAAAAATTAAAAACGCTATAGTATTTGAATTTTCTTCTGCCATATTAGTACCACAACCCTTTAGACATAAGCCCTGCTTCAATAAAACATTCCCACCCTTCTACTTTTTGTGACATAGCTGTATAAAGCTGATTATCCATATTTTTTTCATAGGTAATATATTCTGTTGCGCCTCCCCAATGTTCTTTCCGGGCGGTTGCTTCTGCAACTTTTTCTTGAAAACTTTCATCAAATTTCACATGTAATAAAACACTTGTTGGTAAAATACTCCCTTTATGGTATTCATTATAGTTGTTAGGCAGTATTTGGTGGGCGCTGCTATAAAAATATGTGTTTTTATTAAAACGAATAAGAGACATTTTTCTCATTGTAGGACAAAGGTTTGGAGTAGAAGCATTAAATAAACGTAAGCGCGGCCCACCTTTTACATAAGGCTTATTTTTTGTATAAAAATAGAAGTATCCGTACGGATCAAAATAAAAATCTGTATTATTTTCTAGCGAATAATACACATCTACCATAGTAGAAAAAATGGATGGTTGATGTACGCTATCAAAATAATCTACATATTCATGTAAAGTACGCGAAGTATAATAAGGGTATATATATAGTTCATCTACATCGGCAAACAAACACCAATGACCTTTTGCAAAAGTATGTAAAATGGAATTTATCCAATTTGTACCAGAACGTGCCTTAGCATAGCTTTCCGTAGTATGGAAGCAAGAAATGCATCCATATTCATTTAAGACATCATAAAGTTCATCAGAAGAATTATTATCAATAAAAATTTGATGATCAATTCCAATGCTAATATTATGCTCAATATACCGTTTAATACGGAATTTTTCATTAAAAACCGGTGCAATACTTATAATATCATGGGGTTTAATTTTACCCAGGTTATTTATTTTAATATTAAGTTCATTGTAGGATTTTTTAACCCTTTTTTTGTATAAGCGAAACGAAGCAAACTGGTCTAAGGCTTTTATGGCATTTATTGCTAGATTAGGCATATGTTCCCCTCAAAAACTTTGAATGCTTTTGACCTCTGCTGCTACTCACCTTTGCTTGTCTGGGGTATATACTACTCGATTATTCTTTTTACGTCAAGTTAAATGATTTTAAAAATCATTCTTAGCCTTTTTTCTTTAATTACTATACACTCTGTAAGGAAGAAAAATGAAAAAGAAAAATGAGCTGGCGCAAGTTGTTGGAGAAAATATTGCTCGAAGACGCAAGCTTAAAGGCTTAACGCAAGAAC
Source organism: uncultured Desulfovibrionaceae bacterium (assembly GCA_964589455.1). Classification (GTDB taxonomy): domain Bacteria; phylum Desulfobacterota; class Desulfovibrionia; order Desulfovibrionales; family Desulfovibrionaceae; genus CAZPTC01. The sequence goes on from CAZPTC010000025.1 coordinate 5,753, forward strand.
AACTTGCTGAATTACTTGATATTAACCAGGAATCTCTTTCCCGTATGGAAAATGGCACAATTACGCCAAGGCTTTCACGGATAAAGGATTTTGCTGCTGCCCTTGGTTGTGCAGAAGCAGATTTTTTCCGTAGCCCACTAGGAGAATTGGAAGAATATGTTGCACAATTAGCAGAAATTCTTAGACCATTTCCACAGGCAACACGCAAAAACATGGTAGAAATATTACAAAATATAGCTTCTACCTTAGGAAATAGTACAAAAACCTAAGCGCTGCCCCACTTACTTCTCACAAACGCTTACCTGTTTTCCCCATACACGGTTGCCTTACCCCCATACGGTATGCCGCGTTTATCCATGCGGCTGCGTAAGGTGTTGGGGTTTATGCCCAAAAGTTCCGCTGCGCCATTTTTGCCGTTAATGCGGCCTTGCGTTTTTTCTAAAGCTTTGCGTATGTGCGCATCCATAGCTTCATCCAGCGATAAAAAATGGCCATTGCCTTCAGAAATGGGCGCTTGTTCCGTGTTCTCCCATACGTTTAAAGCGGCCGGGCTTTCATGTCCCATAATCTGCGGCTGGGAATACTGGGGGAATGTAGGGTGTTCCTCATTTGGCAAATACACATGGAAAGGCATATTAGGTGCTGCTGCCCATAAAATAAGAGAATACTCAAGGGTATTACGAAGCTGGCGCACATTACCTGGCCAAGGGAATATATTCAGCCTTTCCTGCTCGGCCTTTAAAAGCTCAGGGTAAAAAAAACGGTTTTTTTCTGCAATAGACTTAAGGAAATACTCGGTAAGAATGGGAATATCTGCCGGGCGTTCGCGTAATGGGGCAACCCGTATAGGGAATACATTAAGGCGATAAAACAAATCTTCCCTGAATGCCCCCGCATGTACACGGCTGAGTAAATCCACATGGGTGGCGGCAATTAGGCGCACATCCACATGGCTTGTATGGGAGCCGCCCACGCGGTCAATTTCCCCAGACTGCAAAACCCGTAAAAGCCGCGCCTGAACATTAAGGGGCAATTCGCCAATTTCATCCAGCAAAAGTGTGCCCCTGTTTGCGCGCTCAAAACGGCCTGCTCTGCTGCTTACAGCACCTGTAAAAGCCCCTTTTTCATGGCCAAAAAGTTCGCTATCCACTAAGTGTTCTGGTATTGCGCCACAGTTAACCTTAATATACGGGGCCTGGTTTCTGGCAGAAGCGTCCTGCAGGGCATCAGCCACTACTTCTTTGCCAACGCCTGTTTCCCCCAAAATAATCACGGGGGTATCTAATGGAGCCCCCTGCCGTATTTGCTGGCAAACATGCGCCATGCCAGGCAGGTTTTCCAGTGGGAAATCCTGGCTTCTTGCGGCCTTGCGTAATATCCTGTTAGACTGGCTGAGAATTCTGTTTTGTTCCAGTGTACGGTAATGTTCTAAAAAATTATGAAAAAATATTTCAATAGGTTGCTGTATGGCATGGAGAAAGGAGGCATCTTTTGAGCCATACTGGTTATGCCCTTTATGTGTAAGCACAAAATTTGCAATAACCCCTCCTTCTTCCAAAATAATGCGGTAAATAATAAAAGAGCGTTTGCCAGGAGGCAAAACCCGCTTAAAAAATGAAAGAATAGCTAAATCTGCATCTTCATGGCAAATGCGCACAAAGTTTTCCAATTCAGAAAAAATATAATCATGCCTGTCAGTTGGCAAAAACAGCACTTCTTCATGTAAATGCCGTGAGGCAACGCCCTCCCCAACATGGAAGGCAAAAGTCTGGTTGGAATTTTGGGGCAAAAAACCCACAATAAGGTTATCTACAGGCGCATACTGTTTAAGAAAAACATAGGCTCTTTCAAGGGCCTTTTCTTGGTTTAAGCCAGAACAAAATGTGCGCATGGCGTCCCAGGAAAGTTGCTTGGCAACCAGAGAATCAGGAGGAAAATACGCAGGTATATCTTTGGGGTATAAAATCTCGTTCATTACTCTCTCGATATTTCGTAAAAATATGATTTTTCGAAATTTCATATTGCGATATTTCGAAAAAATACGCAACTTGATTATTTTTCTATAGCATTCCAGTATATTATAATTTGGCATAAATCTTGTATCTCAAGTAATACGCGCAGTGAAAATAGGGCAAGCGCAAAGGCAATATACGCCAAGACCCACCCTTTAACCCGGAGTGTGCCATGGAAGAAGCCAAACCGTTCTGGGGCAGTTTTGCAAAAAAATCGCTCCTGTTTATTTCCCTTACTATGATTATTTATCACCTTTCATCGGTGATAAATCCTATTTTCAACTCTCTGCTGCATCAGAACATACACCTGGGCTTTGCCATGGTTATTTTATCCCTTGGGTATATGATGACCGCAAAAACACCCTGGCAAAAAGTGTTTTATGGCACCATATTGCTGCTTGCCCTGCTCTGCGTTGGGTATATGCATGTAGAGAGCGAGCGCTTGCACATGTGGGCGGGTTTTCCTGAGGCACAAGACCTTGTTATTGGCGTCATGCTTGTCTCCTTGGTGTTTTTTCTTACCTTTAAAAGCTTTGGGGTTATTTTTCCCAGTCTGGCACTGCTTTCCATAGCTTACGCGGCCTTTGGTCATTTGCTTGGCGGGCAGATTGGACACCCTTACTATAAGCCGGATTTGGTTATTTCCAACCTAAGTGTTGGTTTTGAAGGTATTTACGGCATGATGATGAGTACCTCTGCTGACCTTATTTTTCTTTTTATTATCTTTGGCTCCATGTTTGAAGCTGTTGGCATTGATAAGTTTTTTATGGAAATTGGTAAGTTTTTAGGGGCGCGGATTAAAGGCGGCGCTGCATTTACCGCCATTGTGTCCAGCTCTTTTGTGGGTATGTGTACTGGGGCAGCCGCTGCAAATGTGGCGCTTACAGGTTCCTTTACTATCCCGCTTATGAAAAGCGCAGGCTATACCTCTGAACAAGCGGCGGCTGTTGAATCTGTAGCATCTTCTGGTGGGCAGCTTACCCCGCCTGTTATGGGTGTAGCCATATTCCTTATGGCCAGTTTTTTAGGTATGGCGTACTCCACCCTTATGGTGGCGGCACTTTTACCCGCCATTTTTTATTATATTGCGGCATCCATTGGCGTGCTGCTTATTGCGGGGCGTTATGCCATACCAAAGCTTGATGCCATTGTGAACAAAAGTGTGCTGCTGTTAGGGGCACCTGTTTTTATTCTGCCCATGACGGCTGTTACTGTGCTGCTGCTTTTACGCTACACACCAGCGTATGCGGCGTGTGCCGGCATATTTTTTCTTTTAGCTACTGCCTTTTTGCGCAAAGAAACACGCCCTGCATGGCCCCATTTCCGCGATGGTTTGCAAAACGGCGTACTTATGGCAGCTTCAATGGCTGTTGCCTGTGGCACAATAGGTATGTTCACCAAAATGCTTACCTTTACAGGTGCTGGGCCAAAAATTTCTGCAATTATTAAAGCCATTGCAGGCGGTAACCTTGTTTTTGCCCTTTTTTGTACTATGGTGCTGTGCATATTTATGGGCTGTGCCATGCCTACACCTGTTGCCTATATGGTGGTGGCCATGGTTGTAGCCCCCACACTTGTAGATATGGGTGTGCCATTGCTGAGTGCGCACCTTTTTGTGTTTTATTTTGCAATTCTTTCTGCAGTAACACCACCTGTTGCAGGTGCTGCTATGGTAGGCGCACGCATAGCAGGGGGCAGCTACATGAAGGCAAGTTGGGAATCGTTTAAAATGGTTCTGCCTTTTTTTGTTGTGCCATACTTTGTGGTATTCAACCCTGTGCTTATTTTCCAGCCACAAGAGCCTGTTGCCGCTATAGAAGCTATAGTTGCCTTATGTATAGGCATGTTTGCTATTGCGCGCAGCGCACAGTCTTTTGGGAAAACCGTGCTCAATCCTGTTGAGCGTATTATCTACGCGGGCATAGGTATTTTGGCATGTTGGCAGGGGCTTTCTACTGGTATGACATCCTCTGGTACCCGTTTTTTTTCCTTCTGCGTTCTTATTGGCGCATGGATTTTTATGGAGCTGTGGGAACGCCGCAAGCTTAAAAAAGGCAACCCTTTAACCAAGGAGTTACAGGTATGAACAAACATTTTACCACAACACTTGCTGCTTTGGCTCTTCTTGCCAGCCCGGCACTGGCAGCGGACAAAACAGAAGTGGTATGCCAAACCCTTCAGTTTGGCAGCAACCAGTATACAGAAAGCCAAACTTTCGAAACCGTCTTTTCTGAACTGAGCGACAAAATCTCCCTAAAAACGCAAGAAACCCCTGGGGCACTTTTTATTGTTCGCACCATGTTTGAGTCACAAGATGCGTTTAAAAGCGGCAAAGAAATGCCTGCTTTTTCCCCAGGCAGCACCCAGTTATTGCCTATTGTCATGAATGGCCTGCCACCATTTGAAAAATTCCCTGTTCCCACCAGCCGTATCCTTTTTGGCACGGGGTATTCCGTATTTGTTTTTGTAAGCTTTGATCCGGCCATTAAAACCCCGTATGATCTTACAGGCAAAAAAGTGGGTTTTGCAGAAAAATCCCGCCCATTTGTAAGTTCCCAGCCCAATGAATGGCTTTTTAGCCGCGGGTATAAAAACTGGGATAAAGTAGACTGGCAATACCTTGGCACAGGCAACTCTAAAGACGCCCTGCTCAATAACCGCCTGGATGCCCACTGGACGCAGTTTAAAGTCATGGTGGAAATGGACGAAAACGGCAAACCCTATGTCACCCAGTTTGCTTTAAGCCCGGATATGCTTGAAATAGCCAACTCTGGCCGCAAACTGTATTATGTGACAGAAGACCCCGCTGTATGGGAAGCCACGTCAAAGGAGCCTAAAGACCTGCTGTATGCCCCCATCCGCGTGCCTGCCGGTACTTTCCCCGGGCAGGAAGAAGAAATATGGGCGCGCTTTGGCTCCAGCGTGTATTCTACAGATGCCGCCATGCCAGATGAAATTGCGGCAGAACTTGTGCGCCTGCGCGTAGAAGCTTTACCCAAACTGCAAACCTACCATGATATGTTCAAACTTTACCCACAAAACCCCTATCCCATTGATGCCCCCCTTAATCTTATGCACCCCGGGGCAGTTGAACAAATGCGGAAAATGGGCTTTGCCATACCCCAAAACTGATAATGGAGATGCATGATGAAATTGTTCAGTAAAGTAGCGGTAATAGGGCTGGATTGCGCCCTTACCCACCTCATTGACAAGCACATTGCAGAAGGTGAACTGCCAAATTTCAAAAAGCTTTTTGAAAATGGTACAGTTTGCGATAATGCCCTTGTGCCCTACCCCACAATTACCCCGCCCAACTGGGCCACAATATGCACAGGCGCATGGCCTGGCACCCACGGCGTAACAGACTTTTGGGTGCATGTACCCGGCACAACCCCCACTAATAATAATGCTGTTTGCGCCTTTAACACCAAGTGGTACCAGGCGGAAACCATGTGGGAAGCAGCAGAGCGCGCGGGCAAAAAAAGCGTGGTGTTTAATTACCCCGGCTCCTGGCCGTCTAAAATGAAAGATGGCATTGTTGTGGGCGGCCGCGGCCTTGCCATAGGCCTTGTATACGATGGTCACCATGCACTTGAAAAAGACATTGCCCTTTGCGGGGATATGTTTATCACCACAGACCTAATGTATGGCACAGTGCAGGTAAAACTGCATAAGGCAGATGGCTGGCAAAGCACTGGCGATATGGGCGATGACCCCTTAGAAGCGGAAGTTGTACCCAATTTCCCCAACAGTGTCAGCAAGTTTGCCCCCACAACATGGTACCTTTTGGTGCGTGATATGGAGGGCGATGGCTATGATACTGTTACCCTTTCCCCCACAAAAAATATGAAGGACGCCTTTTTTACCTTAAAGGTGGGGGAATGGAGCCCCAAAGTCTTCACCCATATTATGGCAGATGGGGAGTCCCAGGAAGTGTTTTTTAATGCCAAGCTCATTAAACTTTCTGAAGATGCAGAAGAATTGCGCCTGTATATGAACCCCATGGTGCGTGTGCATGGCTGGGCCAATAAGCCGGAATTGGATGAACTTATCCGCGATGTACCCGGTATCCCTGGCAATAGCGCCGGGTATGGTGCCTACAGCTTTGGCTGGATAGACGCTAACACATGGGTAGAAATAAACAAGCAGCATGCGGAATATAATGCAGAAGTGGCTTTGCGCCTCTTAAAATACCGCGACTGGGATATATTCTTCATGCACTCCCACCCACCAGATTGGGCCTACCACATGTTCATGAGTGAACTGGACATGCAGACCGCAAAATCTAAGGAATCGTACGAACTTGCATGGCGTTTGCACCGCGAAGTATATAAAGCGGCAGATGAAATGCTGGGGCGACTTATGGCCGCCTTCCCCGCGGATACATGTATTTGCCTGGTTTCTGACCACGGTGCAACTATGGATGGCCCTGCTGTTGACCCCAATGCCATGCTGGAAAGCGCAGGCCTTATGGCGTATCATCACGAGGAAATAGATACACGTTTGGAAACCAAAACCAGCGCAATGGTCAAAAAAATGTTCATGTCGCCAGACCTTAGCAAGTCTAAGGCCATTGCCCAGCGTGTGTGCTATGTGTATGTGAATTTGAAAAGCCGGTACCCGGAAGGCATTGTGGAAGATAAAGACTACAACGCCGTGCAGCAGGAAATTATTGATGCCCTGTACGCATACCGTCACCCAGAAACAGGCGAACGTGTAGTTTCTTTGGCTTTAAGCCGCGAAGACGCACGTCTTATTGGCCTGCATGGGGATGGCATTGGCGATGTGGTGTACGCTGTGCGTCCGGAATATTCCTCCCAGCATGGCAATATATTGCCTACAGCAAGCTGGGGCATTGGCAGCCTGCATGCACTGCTTACTTTTACAGGGCCAGGCATTAAAAAAGGCCAGCGCCTTGCCCGTACCTGTAATATTGTAGACCTTGTGCCTACCCTCTGTTATGGTGGCAATTTCCCCATACCAGAGCAATGCGAAGGTTCTGTTATTTATCAGGCTTTTGAAGACCCTAATTTCAAAAACTGTTAACTTTACCTTTAACTTAATAAGGAACTGTGGAGCGACTGTTCCTTAACAAATTATAAGGTGAGTACCTATCCATATATTAGGTACTCACCTTTTTCCTTAGCCCCCACACACTGGACGTCCTGCCCCACTTCCCGTATACTCTGCCAATCCTTTGTGCAGGAGTATCCCATGAAGTTTTCCTCTTTACTTCTTTGTATGGCTTTGCTTTGCTGCCCGCAAAATGCCCTGGCTTTCCCCCGTACAGATGCAGAAGTGCAGGAAATTGCAGATAACCTTACAGAAACAGGTGTTACTTATGGGGGCATACCTTCCCTTGGGCAAAGCCGCTTTTTATCTGTTGGGGAAGCGGGTATGTCGCTGGAAAATAATGAACCTGTTTTTGTGGTGCAATACCCCAAAGAAACACGTATTTACCCGCAAAAAGTTATGGTTTGGCATGAAGTGATTAATGAGTATATTGATGGAAAAAACTATGTGCTCACCTATTCGCCCATTAGCGGCTCTTTAGCTGCGTATGCAGCCAAGGTGAATAACCAAACCCTTATTTTTGATACAGATGGGCGCTTATATAACAGCAGCTCCATTCTTGTAGACCGCAACACAGGGTCTTTGTGGTCGCAGGTGCTGGGCTTTGCTATTGATGGCCCATTGCGCGGTTCTGGCTTAGCAATTATGCCTGTACTATGGACAACATGGGGCAAAGCAAAAGAAGCCTTTCCCAATGCAAAAGTATTAGAAACCCCAAGGCCTACCCGTGGCAGAACCTACGGGCGAGACCCTTACGGCTCGTACCTTACACCCGGCAATTATTATGACGATGACCGCATATTATACCCTGTAACCCGCATTGATACGCGCTGGCCCATGAAAACCCCCATTTATGGCCTGGAAATGGATAATCTTTTTACGGCAATTAACATACCCTATATACAAGAAAAGAAAATAGTAAATTTTTATGTGGGGTTAAACCCTCTTGTGGCATGGTACGATGAAAAGCTTGGTGTAGTGCGGGTATTTAACCGCGAAGTGTGGGAAGCAAAAACCCCTTCCCTTTTTGTCCTGCGAGATAAAAAAATTATAGATGTACACACCCGCAGTGTGTGGGACACAAACGGTAAAGCTGTAGAAGGTAATTTGCAGGGCGCACAGCTAAAAGAACTTTTTGGCATTTATGCTTTTTGGTTTGTTTGGGCGGCCTTTAACCCGGAAAGCATTTTAGTGCCTGGCGATACAGTAGTGCCAGACAGCGCGCTTACTGTGGGCAGCCCGCTGGATTAGCCTATACAAATAAAACGTGTTGTGACCGCATGCAAAAAACTCTTTTATTTTGCAGCATAAAAAGATTTTTAATACTTTTCACGTATTTTTTGTTTGACGAAATACTCGTTTTGTGCAATTATAACATCGTTAGTGTGCAAATACATATATACGCACGGTGAAGCATGTATTCTTCACACATATTTTTTTAAGGAATCAAAGCCATGATACAACGTATCTATTGCTGTTGACTCCCCTCTTAGGGATAGCCATACCATTCTGAAAATCAGCCTTACTGTTTTCGGAACTTCTATTTGTATGCCGAATACATACGGATTTTTCCCGTATTATTTACTCGACTTTTGGCATCCCCATCCTGTCCCCCCATATATGGGCATATAAGCCCTTTGCTGTACCGGAGTTATTCCCGGTAATTTCTGCGTGTTTTCTGTACAGAAAATGCGTGATCTACTGACAGGGAACGTCTGTTTGCTGACTGTTATGGCATCAGTACGTATACAGGTTTGTGTTATGAGAGGAATCCATTTGCATTTGGCTTTTGGCCTTAAAACAATATACGATGACGCGGAATTTTCCATAAACAAAAAAGATAAAGTGGGTATAGTAGGGGTAAACGGCGCGGGTAAAACCACCCTTTTCCGTATTATTCTTGGTAAGCAAAAGCTGGACAGTGGCCGTATTGCAATGGGCAATGCGCGTATAGGCTATTTGCCACAAGAAATTGTACTGGAAAACCCCGATATGACGGTTTTAGATTACCTTATGGAAGGCAGGCCAATACCAAAGCTGGAAGCGGAATTGCAGCAAATATACCAGCGGCTTGAAAATGCCCGTCCGGAAGAAGAGGCAGAGCTTGCCTCCCTGCTTGCCCGCATGGGCAAGGTGCAGGAAATGCTGGAACACCATGATTGTTATGAGGCGGAAAATATTCTTTTGCGCATTATAGACAACATGGGCATAGACGCTGACCTTTTGGACAAAAGGCTTGCTGATCTTTCTGGCGGGCAAAAGTCTAAAATTGCGTTTGCCTGTGTGCTGTATGCCAACCCGGAAATTTTACTTTTGGATGAACCCACAAATCACCTTGATGTTTCCACTAAGGCGTTTGTGACAGAATATCTAAAAGAATACGATGGCACGGTGCTTATTATAAGCCACGATATTGGCTTTTTAAATGCCATTATAAACAGAGTGATGCTTATAAACAAGGTGTCACA
>CAZPTC010000026.1:0-14386 GCA_964589455.1 uncultured Desulfovibrionaceae bacterium
TCCTGCGAAAATTGAGAGCATTATTATGCTCGAAATTTTTGCAATTAGACACTAGACTATTTAGCGAGGGTTCCATGGCAAAATCCAAACCCACTCCTGATGAAGAAATATTTGAACTTACTGATATTGTCAGTAAGGGAGACGCTCCTGCCCCAAAAAATGCGGCAAAGAGCGAAGCCGCTATGCTGGAAGAAAGCCTTTCAGACCTTTTTTCGGGCAAGCCGCAGGATAGTGATGGGGATGCAAGCGCGGATCTTGATCTGGACGCGTTGCTGGCGGAAATTGAGGTTCCAGAACAGGGAGCCCCGCCACTTAGTGGCCTTGACCCAACCCTTGACGATATTTTTAATGAAATAATGGATACTCCTGAGCAGGAACCAGAGCAGGCAAAGCCTGCTCCAGCAAAACCCAAAGAAAGCGCCCAAACTTCTTTTGAAGAAGTGCCCCTTGCAGATATTGACGCGCTTTTAGCCAGTATTGACCCCCCAGACCAGCCGGATTCTTCTGCTGACAGCCCGGCTTCCCAAGAAATTTCTTTGGAAGAAATTGACTCTTTAATGGATGATATTATCCCGGTAGAAAAAGTAGAAGGCTTTTTTGCCCCGGATAAAGCCAAGCAAAAAGAAAGAGTAGGTGAAGAAGCAGACCTGGAAGATTTAGATGATATTCTCAATGCTATTTTAGAACCTGCTTCCACAAATGCAGTAAGTGCAACCGCTGTTGCGCCGGTGCCAGACCCTGCCACTGAGCCGGAAGCGGAGCCAGAAGTAGAACCAGACGACTTACTTTCTGACTTAGATGATCTTTTTGCCTCTTTGGATCAGCCGGAAACGGCAAAGCCTGCGCCAAAAGCAGCCGCATCATTTGAAGAAGAAATGGTTCAGGCGGCCAAGCCTGCCCCTGCTCAGGCGTCTGGTATGGATGCCATGCCTGCGGATGAAGAAGCAGAGCCAGAAGAAGACGTGCTTATTTTTGGGGAAGCCGCTTCCCCGGCATCTGCCGCAGTCACAGATTTTGCAGAAGGCGTAGACCTTACCTATGCAGAACCCGCGTACGCCCAATATGCAGAACCTGATGAAAAAGTCATGGCTTTGGTGTCAGAGCTGGCAGAACTTTCAGATAATCTTACTAAAAGCCTTTCCCATTTGGAAAGCCGGGTAAGCACATTAGAAAGCGCATGGGCGGAAAATCCCCTTTCTATGGGTGCCAAAGGCCAGGATAATACCCAGGAAGCAGAGTTTGAGGAAAAGGCGTTGGCATTGCTTGCACAAGGCCAGGCCTTCCGGGAAGCTTTGCTTGCTGCTCTGCAGCCAGAAATTTTTGCAGAAGCACAAAACAAGTTTGCAGACTGGCTGGATACAGGTTTAAGCGAAAGAGAAAATGCGGAGCAAAAGCATACAGAAGCTTCTGCTATTGCCGCTTTAGAAGCGCGTGTGGCAGAATTGGAAGCCAAACTGGCAGAGAACCACAAACCCACTTCTGCTCTGGAAATAGGCAATTTGGAAGACCGCATTTCTACGCTTGAAATGGCCCTTGACGATGCAGGTAAAGATGCGCCAGAAGGTATGCCAAAAGATATGGAGGAAGCCCTTTCTGCCAGAATGGAAGAGCTGGAAGCACGCCTTACCGAACGCTTGGTAGAGCGCCTTGCGGATGTGGAAGAAAAGAACAGAAGGGACAATAAGGCCATTTTGGATACCATTGAACAGGCAGCCGCAGAAGCCGCAGCCCGTGTTATACGCGAAGAAATTTTGGCCCTTATGGCAGAAGAAAACTAAGCGTTTATGCTGTTTTGCTTTTCAGGGTAGTACACAGGCAAACAGCAATGCCGTTGCCAATTTACACGGTATATTGCGGGTTATACTAAATGGGCTTTCCAGGCAATACATTCTGCCACAATGCTTATGGCAATTTCGCCAGGGCTTTTGGCACCAATAGCAAGGCCAATGGGGCAATGCACAGTTTTTAGCAGGGCGGGGTTAAACCCGTCCTGCTCCAGTTTTAAGTACAAAGTGTCGCGCTTGCGTGTACTGCCAATCATGCCAATATAGCCTGCCTGTGTGCAAAGTGCCTGGCGCAGTATGGTTTCATCCGCATGGTGGCCACGGCTGAGTATAATAATAGCTGTTCTCTCATCCACGCCAGTGTGCTCGAAACATGCTGTGTAGTCTGGCGTGCAATAGGATGCCAAAATGTCGGGAAAATTTTTTTTCTGGCAGTATTCCGGCCTGTCATCCATAAGAATAACATCAAATCCTGCCACTAAGGCGGCTTTACATACGGCTGCGCCTACGTGCCCACCCCCGCAGATAATTAAACGCGGGGCAGGTTGCCATACTTCGCGTATATAGCTTTGTCCATCTATGGTGATAATGCATGGGTTTTGCTCAGTGTGCTTCAAGGCTTCTTGGGTGGCGTACTGGGAAAGCACACGTGTTTCTTCTTTGGCTGTACGCACAATAGCTGGCCCCTGGAAAGAAAAAGGGTGCAGACTTATGCAGGTTTCTCGCATGGGTGGGGTATGCGTGGCTTTGGGGGAAGGCTTAATGCTGTATCCAAGGTTTTTTTCCAGTTTGCTATAGGGGGCACGGGTTTCCTTTAGGGTAAAATCACTGAATGGCCCCAGGTACTCAATAGATACAGTGCAGGTTCCCCCACAAATAAGCGCGGTATCTGGTGCGCCTGCCATGTCAATATCCAAACACACAGGCATGCGCGTATGCAGGCATTTGGCGGCTTCTGCAAGGCAAAAGGCTTCGGCAAGGCCACCGCCAACAGTGCCATAAAGGCGACCCTTTTGGCTTACCAACATTTTGCTGCCAGGTGCAAGTGGGGTAGAGCCTTCACTTGACAAGGCACGCACCAGTACAAGGGGTTCGTGAATATGCGCGCGGATAAGATGGAGAAGCTTTTGCATGGAAAAATGCAGCCAAGGTAAATGTTATGCAGGGAGTGCGAAAACTCTGTTTCTTTTTATGTGTATGCCAAATCACCTTAAATTGTGTTTTTTTCTTACTTGCCTCATAACGCGGAATAGAGTATGAGAGTAACGGGAAAAGAGAGTTTATTCAATATCATTATCTACTTGTTACTACATGATTTTCTATTTTCGCTTTCTCCCGCATTTGCACGAACTTTGGAACCTTATGAAAAAAATTGGTAATATTGCAGGGAAAGTCCTGGTTCTTGGCATACTTTGTGCGGCCATGTGGCTTTTGTATGATAAATTGCGTGCATATACACTTGCGGATATTCTGCGTAGTATACGCGCTATTCCTCTATCGCACATCTTTTTATCTTTCTGTCTGATGGTGCTGGATTACCTTGTTCTTATCGGGTATGACTGGCTGGCATTACGCGCCATTAAGAAAAAAATAAGCAATCTTAAAGTGGCGTTTGTTTCCTTAGTGGGGCAATCTGTCAGCTTAAATTTTGGGGCTCTGCTTGGTGGCACGGCTATACGCTACCGCATATATAGTGTGTGGAAGTTTAAGGTGCTGGATATTGTGCGCCTTGTATTTATGCTGGCAGTTACCTTCTGGGTTGGGGCTATGGGATTGGCTGGTGTTATTTTTCTTTTTATGACTGTAGATGTGCCGCCTGAGCTAAAACTTCCTATAAGTATGAAGCTTTTAGGCGCAATTTTGCTTGGCTTTTGTGCGCTGTACCTTTTTGTGTGTTACTTGGCGCAGGGGCACAGTGTACGCATTTTTAAAAAAGAATTTTCCTTACCCCCCTTTAAAATCGCTGTGTGGCAAACCCTTGTTGCCTGCGCAGATTTAGTGATTGCAGGCGGTATTTTGTATGCTTTGTTGCCAAAAGAACTGGGTATAAGTTTTGCCCAATTCTTGCCAAGCTTTGTGCTTGCTCAAATAACAGTGGTTCTTACCCACGTTCCTGGTGGCATTGGGGTGCTGGAAGTTATTATTATGCACCTGAACCCCAATATCCCCACAGAAACTTTGTTTGCAGCGCTTTTGCTTTTCAGGGTGATTTATTATATTATCCCCCTGATCACTTCTGCCCTGCTACTGGGAAGTTTTGAGTTGAACTTAAAGCGCCGTGCATTTGTAAAACTGCGCCGTAAATTTGCGCAGACAGAAGCAGTTACAACAGATTTGGCAGCAGATACCCAACAAATGGTGGAACTTACAAAAACAGTCCCGCCAGTTAAAGCAGATACGCCAAAAACGTAACCTGCCCTTGTTTTTTGAAACAACCAGCTACTGGCTAATACGCACTTCGTCTATGCCATCGCGTTCATGCACAAGCACATTGACTTTTTCTTTGCGCGCGGTGTTTATTTTACGCCCCACATAATCTGCATGGATAGGCAGTTCTCTGTGGCCACGGTCAATAAGCACCAAAAGTTCCACACGGCTTGGGCGGCCATAATCTAAAACAGCTTCTAAAGCGGCGCGAATGGTGCGGCCCGTATACAGCACATCGTCTACCAAAATAACGCTTTTGGCGTCTAATGGGGGAATGTGGGAAGAGCCAATAGCGGGTATGCTGGAAAGGGATGTCCAGTCGTCGCGGTACAAGTTAATATCAAGCGTGCCAAGAGGAATATCCACTTGTGCGCGATCTGCCAAAATTTGGGCCAAACGGCGTGCTAGGTCAACCCCACGTCTTTGGATGCCAAGCAAAAGAATATTTTCTGCCTTGGCACCGTGCTTTTCTAAAATTTCATAGGCCAAACGCTCCAGTGTGCGCTGCATATCTTCTTGGGTGAGTAAGGTTTTTTCCATAGTTGCTCCTCTTATGTGGGGAGCATAACCATTTTTTATCAGCCTGGGAAGCGTTTTTTGGAGCGTATACGGGGCTGGAATATACAGGTTTTTTTATGTTTTTTTGCTGTGAATGGGCGCAACTGGGGATACTTGTTAAGGTGAAAGCATGAGATATTTGCATCTATATAAAATATTTTGCATATTCTGTATTGCGCTGTGCTTGGGGCTTGCTTTGCCACAGGCTTTTGCTCAGCAGGATACTCTGGCCCCTACCACAGCAGGTGCCTCGGCCAGCAGCCAGACCAATGGTACGGCAGATATAAACACGCAGGCAAATGTAAAGCAGCAGGATATTCCGTATCTTTTTGAGCCACAATGGCTTGAGGTGCAGGCAAGTCTTTTGCCCCCCTCTTGGAATATACAAAACACGCAACAAGCCTACCTTTTGTTGCTTTGGCTTGTCCCACAAGGGGAATATTATACATACGCGCATTCGCCATTGGTGGCGCGCCCCGTGCGTATTGAGCCAGAGGTGGAGCAAGGCACAGGCAACTCTGCCAAGGTGTTTTACCCAGCAGGGATAGTGGCAGAAGATGTGTACAGCAAAGGCAAAAAAGTGCCCCTGTACAAAGGGCGTGTGCCCGTGTTTTTGCTGTTTACGGAAAAACCCCAGGATGCTCTTACAGTCAATTATTCCCTTTTGGCGTGTAACCCTGTGCGTTGTATGCCCATAAAAGGCATGGTAGAACTTTTCCCGCCAGATGAATGGTCAAACGCTACCCCGGAAGTTTTGCAACCTGTGCTGATGTTTTTTGCCGGCAGTGTCCCACCCATGAGCAGTGAAGATACGGGAGTAAGCACCCAAAGCATGACAAGTGCCGCACCAAGTGCTGCACTGGGTGCTGAAAACCAAACTTCCCTCACAAAGGCACCCATTATCCCGCAGTTTTCTCCCAGGCCGTTTTTACAGGGCTTAGAAGTGCAGGGTATAGGCAAGGCGCTTATTTTGGGTTTTTTAGCGGGGCTTATTCTTAATGCCATGCCTTGTGTATTGCCCATTCTGTTGCTGAAAGTAAGCGGCTTGCTTGTGGGGATACAAGAAGACAAGGAAAAAGGCCTTAAAGCCTTCCGACAGCATAATATTTACTTTGCGCTTGGTATAGTGGTGTGGTTTGGGGCTTTGGCACTGGTGCTTGGCCTTGCAGATATGGTATGGGGCCAGCTTTTCCAAAATGCTGGTCTAATTCTCGCTATGCTTCTTTTAGTATTTGGTCTCTCGCTTTCCATGTTTGATGTTTTCCACCTGCCAGTGCTTGATTTTCGCCTTACGCAAGGAATAAACCCCCATGCCACCCCACGCACGCAAGCTTTTATTACTGGGCTTTTGGCCACTTTACTGGCCACCCCATGCAGTGGCCCCTTGCTTGGCGCTGTGCTAGGGTACAGCATGTCCCAGGGCATAGCTGTGCTCACTACGGTTTTTGTGGCAACGGGCATTGGTATGGCTTCTCCGTACCTTATGATGGCTGTTTGGCCCCAGTTTTCTAAAATTTTGCCGCGCCCTGGTGCGTGGATGCTGGTGTTTGAACGCCTGCTCGGTTTCTTTTTGCTTGGCACCAGCCTGTATTTGTTTTCTTTACTGCCTGTGTCGCAGTATATACCGGCGCTTAGCACAGTTTTGGCGCTGGCTGTGGCCTTATGGGCATGGGGACGCTGGGGCAGCCTTAAAGGTGGCCGTTTACGCCGCCTGGCCATAGCGTTTTGCTGCGCGGCATTTGTGGCCATAGTGGGGCTTTGGGCTTTTGCCCCAGACAATAACAAGGTGGAGTGGGTGCCCTATACTCCCCAAACATTTGAAGAGCGCCTTGGGAAAGAAAATCTGCTTGTGGAGTTTACGGCAGACTGGTGCCCTACATGCAAGGTGTTAGAAAAAACAACCCTGCAGGAAGAAAATTTGCTGCGCCTTACTGCCGCGTACCCGCTTACGCTTATGCGTGTAGACATGACAAGGGAAGAAGCGGGTAGTCTGGGGCTTTTGCGCGCTTTAGACAGCGCCAGCATCCCTTTGCTTGCTATTTTCCCGGCTGCTGACCCTCTCTCGCCTGTTGTGCTTCGGGATGCCTACAGCTTCTCGCAGCTTGAAGGCGCTGTGGCCCTTGCCTTAGAGTGAAAATGCCCAAATTTGTTTATGGTATTTGACATGCAGGCTAAGAGCGTTTATTTTAGGAAGGCCAAAATCGCTTTACTTTTTGTAGGAATATATGGGTGTATCTGTGGATTATGATGTCATTATTGTAGGCGGTGGCCCAGCCGGGCTTTTTGCTGCCTGGTGGCTTGTGGCGCACTCTTCGTTAAAAGTGGCGCTTATTGAACGTGGTTCCTTGGTAAAAAAACGTGGATGCCCAATGGGTGCTTCCAGCAAAATAAAAAAGTGTATGAAGTGCGACCCCTGCCATATACTTTCTGGTATTGGCGGCGGCGGCCTTTTTTCTGATGGCAAGCTTAATTTTATCCACAAGTTAGGCAAAACTGATTTAACCCAGTTTATGCCACGCCCGGAAGCCGAAAACCTTATTGCGGAAACAGAAGAAATTTTTAATCTTTTTGGTATGGATGCCCCTGTTTTTCCTTCAGAAATGGAGCAAGCGCGCCATATACGGCAAGAAGCCCGCAAACACGGGATAGACCTTTTGCTGATACGCCAGAAACACTTGGGCAGTGACTGTTTGCCAGACCATATAGACGGCATGTGCGATGCCCTTGTGGAAAAAGGCCTTATTTTACGCCCTACTGAATGTGTAAAAGATGTTGTGGTGGAAAATGGGGCAATAACAGCCGTGCAGACAGATAAAGCCCTGCTTACATGCCGCAGCGCTATTCTTGCACCGGGCCGTGTAGGCGCAGACTGGATGGTGGAGCTTGCCAAGCGTTTTGGTATGGGGCTTGCGCAACGCGGTATAGAAGTGGGGGTGCGGGTAGAAACCCATAATGATGTCATGTCTGACCTTACCAATATTATCTATGACCCTACATTCTTTGTGCAGACAAAACGGTACGACGATGAAGTGCGCACCTTCTGCACAAATCCCGCCGGTTTTATTGCGCTGGAAAATTACCAGGATTTTGTGTGTGTCAATGGCCATGCGCTTAGGAATACAAAGTCAGAAAACACCAATTTTGCCTTTTTATCCAAGGTAATACTTACAGACCCCGTTTCAGACAGCCACGGCTATGGTGTGGCCATTGGCAAACTTGCTACGCTTATTGGGGGCGGCAAGCCCATATTGCAACGCCTTGGCGATTTAAGGCGTGGGCGGCGCTCTACATGGCAACGTATAAGCAATGGCTATGTTGTGCCTACATTCCGTGACGCAACACCTGGGGATATTGCCATGGCTTTGCCGGAGCGTATTGTTACTAATATTGTGGAAGGCCTCTCGCAATTAAACCATGTTATCCCAGGCATAGCGGACGACTCCACCTTGCTGTATGCCCCTGAAATTAAATTTTTCTCAACCCAGGTAGAAACAACAAACGTGTTAGAAACGCAAGTGGCTAATCTTTTTGTAGCGGGCGATGGCCCTGGGGTAGCGGGTAATATTGTTTCTGCAGCGGCTACTGGGCTTATCCCGGCAAAGGAAATTATTAAGCGGCTTGCACCATAAGGGGCATTATGCAGGAAGAAAAGAAAAAAAAAGGTGCAACAAGAGCATTTGCCATTCAGTTTTTAGTGGTATGTCTGGTTTCTCTTGTCCTTTTTTTTGCGCTTGCTGCATTTTATGTGACGCGCCTTTCTTCCTTTATCCAGTATGAAGTGCAGGCAACCTTGGGGGAAGTTTCCAGCCAACTGGCAGAAACCATTGGTGATAAAATTAATGCCCGCAAAGACTTGCTGAATATTATTGCCCAAATGCCCGAAGTGGTGGACGAGAGCATACCCCTTGAAGAAAAAATGCGCACGCTCACTCCCCTTGCCAGACGTCACGGGCTTGTCAGCTTTGGCATGGCATACCCCAATGGCGAGTGCGCAACCACTGGGGGGTACTCGCTTACAGTACAGGGGCAGCCGTATGCAAAAGAAGCGTTTGAGGGCGCAATAGTTGTTTCTCCCATTTTTGTGGGGCCGCATGGCAGTGCGTTGCAGATGTTTGCAGCGCCTGTGTATAACCGCAATGGCCGCATTTACGCCATTCTTTTTGCTGCAGAAAATATACATGCCTATGGGCTTTTTACCCAGTACAAATACCTGTATGCCGGGCGTGGCAAAGAACTTATTATTACATCCACTGGCCAGGATATAACAAGCATTGCCAATACCAATGCGCAAGCCAGTTTTTTTGCCATGCTGGAAATGGAAAACAGCCTTTCTGCTGTCATAGACTTAAAGGAAAAAATGCACTCCGGGCAGCATTATACGGGTGCCTTAAAAATAGATGAAGTAGATTCGTATCTGGCTGTTGTACCTATTCCGCACTCTATGTCCTGGTTTTTAATCACCTATGTCCCCAGTGCAGTTGCGCAAGAGCGCATTGGTACTCTTTTTACCCTTACAGTTGGGGTAATGGCCGTTTTGCTTGGGGGCATGTGCCTGCTTATGCTGTACATGTTTTTTTTGCAAAGAAGGGTAGATGTGCAAAAAAGCATGGCTGCTCTGGCAGTAGACTCTGGTGGCTTACTTTCTGTAAGTGTAAGCATGAGCGGGGCTGTTTTGTATGCAAACCAGGCCTTTTTAGACTTGCTTGGTCTTGCCTTTGGGGAAGAGAAAGCTTTAAGGCTTTGGGAACATGCACTTTCTATGCGTAAAGAGGTATTTTTACGTTTTTTAAAAGCTAGCCAGCCATTTGAAATGTCCTTTGCAGATGCCCAAAATACTACCGTTTTTGTGCAGTGGACACAACTGCCAGACCCTTCCCGCCGTTTTGTTTCTCTTATTGGGGTTAATATTACAGAGAAAAAACGCCAGGAAGAAGCCGCCAAAAGGCAGGAAAGGCACCAGTACCTGCAAAGCGTGTTCTATAATATGCCCGTGCCAGTTGCATTAAAGAGCGCAGATGGGGAAATTATTTTAGAAAATGAAGCCTATGTGCGTGAAAATATGTGGCTGGAAACCCAGGATGCAATGTGCGGGTATGATGGTATGCCAACTTCTTTCCGGCACAATATGGCTGTACAACAGGCATTTAAACGCGCGCAGGATTACAGCACGCCTGTTGTGTGCGAAATAGCTTCGCCTTCACCTTGCAACCAAGAAGCAGACCCTGAGGGTGAGGCAGAAGGCAGGCGCTATTACAAAATAACACAAATCCCCCTTAAAGATGAAAAAGAAGATATTTTGAGTATTCTTTTTGTCGCGCTGGATATTTCAGACTCTAAATTGGTGGAAGAAAGCTTGGAAAAAGCAGAAGATGCCACGCGCGTAAAAAGCCAGTTTCTTGCCACTATGAGCCATGAAATACGCACACCCATGAATGCTATTGTGGGATTTACGTACCTTTTGGAAAAAGAAGACCTAAACAGCGTGCAGCGTGGGTATTTAGAAAAAATACGCCTTTCTGGCAATGGCCTTTTGCGCATTATCAACGATATTTTGGACTTTTCTAAAATAGAAGCCGGCAAGCTTACTATGGAAAGTATACCCTTTAGTATTTTTGCTGTGATGGATGGTGTACGGAGCATTATGTCTTTTAACGCCAAAGAAAAAGGTCTGGAAACCTCTTTTATTTGTGACCCCAGCATACCTGTATGCCTGAAGGGAGACTCTTCCCGTGTTACTCAAATCCTTCTTAACCTTGTCAGTAATGCGTTAAAGTTCACCAGTAATGGTTTTGTCCATGTTTATGCAGACCTGAGCCGCACATATACCGATGGCACAGTGTCCATTCTTTTCCGTGTGCAGGATACTGGCATTGGTATACCAGAAGAACATCTTTCCCGCCTTTTTACAGCCTTTACCCAGGCAGATGCTTCTGTGTCCCGCCGCTTTGGGGGTACTGGCCTTGGGCTTGCAATTAGCAAAAACTTAGCTAATCTTATGGGGGGCGATTTATGGGCAGAGTCGGAAGAAGGGAAAGGCTCAACCTTCTTCTTTACCATGCGTGCAGAAGTGTGCCCTGCAGAAATGCTGGGCGAAGGCAGCCCTTCCATGCAGGAACGCAGCAGGGAAGAATATGCGGAGGCCAAAGCAAACCTTGCGGGGAAACATATACTGGTTGTAGAAGATAATGAGATAAACCGGGAGATTGCAGAAAGTTTATTAGATGGTTTGGGGCTTGTAATAGATATGGCAGAAAATGGGGAAGAAGCTGTGCGTATGGTGCAGGAAACCCCTTATGACCTTGTATTTATGGATATGCAAATGCCTGTGATGGATGGCCTTACAGCTACCCGACATATCCGTGCTTTGCCAGCAAATGCCAATACCACTTTTATTCCCTATACAAATTTACCCATAATTGCTATGACAGCTAATGCTATGGAAGACGATAAAAAACTTTGTCTGGAGGCTGGTATGGATGGGCATGTGGGCAAACCCCTGCTTCCCGAAAGTTTGCTCAATGCGCTTTTAGAGCATTTCCGTTAATACACGAAAAATGCTCTGGCAGCAGCAAGGAATAGGCGAAGTTTTTTGTCGGCACAACAACGCAACCGTGTCTTTTGTGCATTACCGCAACTTGTTGCAATAGTGTTTGGATATGCTAGAGAATGGATACCGAGGGGCGTGAGGGATTAGTATGTCCTATTTTCGCAAGCTTACCAGCCAGATAGGAGCTTTAGAAGCCCTTTTCCAAAAAGATGCTTCCTGGCTTATTGTTATTAATGCAGACCCTGATGCCATTGCTTCTGCCATTGCCTTGCGGCGTATTATGGCGCGCAAAGTAAAAAACATCAGCATTGCGCGCGTTAATGAAATACGCAGGCCGGATAATTTGGCCATGCTGCGCCATTTACGCATACAAATAGACCCTTGGGAGCAGCGTTTTCTTACAGAATACCAAAACTTTGCCGTTGTGGATTCCCAGCCGCATCATCACCCCATTTTTGAAACTATCCCCTTTTCCTTGGTTATTGATCACCACCCCCTTTTGCCGGAAAAACCCATTAAGGCTCCCTTTGTTGATGTACGGGCAGAATACGGTGCAACCAGTACCCTGCTTACAGAATACCTGTATAATATGCGGATACGCCCTGGGGTGCGCCTTGCAACAGCCCTCCAGTATGGCATACGCACGGACACTGGCACCTTTGGCCGCATGAGTTCAGAGGTGGACTTACGCGCTTACCATTACCTTAACCGTTTTGCAGACAGCACCTCACTTATGCGCATTTTGCGCAGCGAATACCTGGCAGAATGGCTGCCATACTTTTCTCGCGCATTTGAAAATTTAAGGCGCTGCGGCAGTGGCCATTTTACTGATGTAGGCAAGGTGAGCAGCGCAGATATTTTAGTGGTAGTGGCAGACTTTTTTCTTAAAGTGCATGGCCTGCGTTTTGTTACTGTGTGTGGCATGCTGGAGCAAAGTCTGGTGGTTATTTTTCGGGGAGATGGTGCTACTGACCTTGGTAAGCTTGCCACCTTGGCATTTGAACAGTTTGGCTCTGCTGGTGGTCATAAAGCTATGGCCAGAGCAGAAATTGATTTGGAGCGGATAAAAGCGTTTAGCCCCAGGCCACTTCTTAAGCAGCATAAAATTTTCCCGCATAAGCGCAAAAATGGCAATTTAAACAGAACAGAATCTTTTGCTTTTGAGCGGATTTATGACTCCCTTCTTACTTTGCAAAAAGGGGAAACTCCCCCATCTGCAACAGATTTTCTTGAGCTTCCATACGAATAAATACGCCCCAACGTATTCCTGAGGTGCACACCATGCTGGATGCAGTTCTCCGTTTCTTTGGCTTTTCCGTGACTGTATTTGTTATTCTTTTTTTTGCATTTGCAGCCCTTCTTACCTTTATGGCCCTTGTCCATGCGCTGTTGCGCGCCAGGCAGCCACAAGCGGCTCTTGGTTGGGTTTTAGCCATTATTTTTATCCCGTATCTTGGTGCCATTGCTTATCTTATTTTTGGCGTAAACCGCGTAGACAGCCGCGCTGCCCGCCTTTTGCGGAAAGTTGTGGAGCAAAGGCAACAGGTTATCCAAACTTCGCAAATTTCCCTTAAAGGCTATGGGGCACTGGAAACAGACGATATTCCCGCAGACCTTGTGCGCGTTGGCCTTTCTAATCCATCAACACTTCCCTTACTTGGTGGTAACAAATTTACCCCGTTATCTAATGGGGAAAACGCCTATCCTGTTATGCTGGATGCCATAAACAATGCCAAAAAAGAAGTGTTTTTATGCACCTACATTTTCCAAGGCAAGCACTACGCCCAAGATTTTTCCGATGCTTTGCTTGCGGCAAAAAAACGTGGTGTAGATGTGCGCCTGCTTGTAGACGGCATTGGCATTTTTCCTGCAAGGAATAAGCCGTGGTGCCATTTGCATGAAGAAGGTGTGAAAGTGGCCCGTTTCCTGCCCCCCCGTATTATCCCCTTTCAGTTTTCCATTAACCTGCGTAATCACCGCAAAGTATTAGTGGCAGATGATGTAGCCTTTACAGGCGGCATGAATGTGGACGATGCACACGTTGTACATGATCCTTTTGCCCAAAACATGAAAGGCAAAGTGCAAGACCTGCACTTTTGCGTAGAAGGCCCGGTTGTTTTGGAACTGCGGGAAGGTTTTCTTATGGACTGGGCATTTTGCACCGGTGAAACCTTAGCCGATGATGTGGTGTTCCCTGCCCGCAAAGGCGATATGGATGCCCGCGTTATTATGGACGGCCCCGGTACCCCTTCTGACACCATGCTGGACTTATTCTGCGGTGTTATCAGTTGCGCCCAAAAACGTGTGCTGGTGTTTACCCCGTACTTTTTGCCCCCGCAGGAGCTTGTCAGCGCCTTTAACTGCGCTGTTGCCCGCGGGGTAGAAGTAACTATTGTGCTTTCTGAAGAGCTGGATCACCAATACCTTGGCTGGGCAACTGACCACATGCTGCCTGTTTTGCTCTCCCAGGGTGTGCGCATTTTCCGCCAGCCACCCCCATTCGCCCATACCAAGCTTTTGCTTATTGACGATGAATACGTCAACCTTGGCTCTACCAACCTTGACCCCAGAAGCCTTAGCCTGAACTTTGAAATGAATGTAGAGGTGTTTTCTCAGTCCTTGAACCAGCAACTTACTGTCTACGCAGAAAAAGTGCTGGCAAATTGCTACGAAGTCACAGAGGAATCTTTGCAAAACCTCTCTCTTGCCAGGCGTGTGCGCAATGCCGCCACCTGGATTTTCAGCCCGTATTTGTAAGAGGGAGAGCGCTGGGGGAGGAAAAACCTTTTTTGTGAACAAAAAAGGTTTTTCCCTCCCCCAGACCCCCTCCCTTTTCCAAAAAAAACTTTTTAATATTGTACTTGTGTGTTGTGTCAGCGTATACTTACAAAAATCCCCCTTTATCTTTGTTATATGAGAAGATGAAGGGGGGTAGTTTTAAATAATGTAAAGTTTTTTGGGGAAGGGTGGAGGGGGTTTGGGGGAGGCGGGAGACCCCTTTTGTACACAAAAATGGTTTACCGCCACCCCCCAAATCACGTCAACCCCATCAACAAATTCATGTTGGATT
>CAZPTC010000026.1:14396-14973 GCA_964589455.1 uncultured Desulfovibrionaceae bacterium
GGCACCCCCCCACCCCCCCCCCCCCCCCCCCCCCCCCCCCCCAAATCTCTTCTACCCCTTCTCAAAATGCTTTTTTCTGTCTTCATGCCCGCGGATGCGCAAGCCTTGCAAGCGTATAAAGCCAGCGGCATCTTTGTGGTCGTACGTGGCGCATTCTTCAAATGTGGCAAGGTCTTGGCAGTAAAGGCTGTTGGGGGAGAAGCGTCCTACAGGCCAGGCATTGCCTTTGTAGAGTTTAAGGCGCACATTGCCGGTAACGCTCTCTTGTGTTTTGTCAATAAGGGCCTGCATGGCTTCGCGTTCTGGGGCAAACCAGAAGCCATTATATATGGCGGTTGCGTAGCGGGGCATAATGGAGTCGCGCACGGCAAGGGCTTCGCGGTCAAGGCAAAGGCCTTCAAGGTCTTGGTGGGCAATGTGCAGCACAGTGCCAGCCGGGGTTTCGTACACCCCACGGGACTTCATGCCCACAAAGCGGTTTTCCACCATATCCAGGCGTCCAATGCCGTGTTTGCCGGCTATTTTATTCAGGGTCATAATAAGGGTGGCGGGGGACATTTTTTCGCCGTTAATGCCA
>CAZPTC010000027.1:0-14902 GCA_964589455.1 uncultured Desulfovibrionaceae bacterium
TATGACTGAGATAAAAGATATCACTCCACTCACCCCTCCCCCCCTCCCAAATAATTTTTGATAAACAATAAAACTCTTCAGACACTCGTTATTCCTTTTTGTGCGGCGCAGGTTTTTGCGGAGCAAAAAGCAAGCCGCACAAAAAGGTAATAAGGGGGTCTGGGGGGGATTATCCCCCCCAGTAAAAGCCCAGTAAGGTACAATATGGCTGAAAATATCAGTATAGAAAAAGAGCTGCGCCAGTCGTATCTGGAATATTCGCTCAGCGTCATTATAGGGCGCGCGTTGCCGGATGCACGGGATGGTTTAAAGCCTGTTCACAGGCGCATATTATTTGCCCAGCACCAACTTTCCAACACCTATAAGCAGCCGCATAAAAAGTGTGCGCGTGTGGTGGGTGACGTAATAGGCAAGTATCACCCGCATGGGGATACGGCTGTATACGATGCTTTGGTGCGTATGGCGCAGGAATTTAGTATGCGCGACCCACTGGAAGACGGGCAGGGCAACTTTGGTTCATTAGACGGGGACTCCCCGGCTGCCATGCGTTATACAGAAGTGCGCATGTCTAAAATAACGGCGGAGTTTTTGGATGATATTGACAAGAAGACGGTCAATTTCAAGCCAAACTACGATGGTTCTGAGCAAGAGCCGGAAGTGCTGCCAACCAAGGTGCCTAATCTGCTGCTCAATGGCTCTTCTGGTATTGCCGTGGGTATGGCTACCAATATACCGCCGCATAACCTTGGTGAGCTTTGTGACGCTATTCTTATGCTTATTGAAAACCCCAATACCACGGTGCAGGAACTTATGCAGGTGGTGCACGGGCCGGACTTTCCCACTGCGGGGTATGTATACGCGGGTCAGGGTTTGTACGATGCGTACACAACTGGCAAGGGCATTGTAAAAATGCGTGGCAAGGTGGAATTGGAAGAGCGCAAAAAAGGCCAGCAAGCCTTGGTTATACGGGAAATTCCATACGCGCTGAATAAGAGCAGCCTTGTGGAAAAAATTGCTGCGCTGGTGAATGACCATAAGATAGAAGGTATTTCTGACCTGCGGGACGAGTCTGACAGGCACGGTATACGCATAGTGATGGATTTAAAGCGCGGGGTTATACCGGAAATTATTATTAATTCTCTGTATAAATTTACGCCCTTAGAATCTTCTTTTGGTATTAATACGCTGGCTGTTGTGGATAACAGGCCTCAGCTTTTAAGCCTTAAGGCGGCTTTGGTATGCTTTTTGGATCACAGGCGAGAAGTGGTTATACGCCGCACGCGCTTTGATTTGGAAAAAGCAGAAGCCCGGGCCCATATAGTAGAAGGCTTGCTGAAGGCGCTGGATATTATTGATGAAGTGGTGGCGTTAATCCGCGCTTCTTCTACACCGGCTGTTGCAAAAGAAGGCCTGGTAAGCACGTTTGGTTTTTCAGAAATACAGGCACAAAGCATATTGGATATGCGCCTGCAACGCCTTACTGGCCTTGAACGGGATAAGCTTATTGAAGAATTTAATGAGCTTGTGGCGCTTATTAAGTATTTGAAGTCTATTTTGGAAGACCAGGAAGTGCTGCGTTCAGTATTGCGTGAAGAAACAGAAACTATCAAAGCTACATACGCAACACCGCGCCGTACGGAAATTCTGAAAGAAGAGCTTACTGGCATAGATGTAGAAGATTTGATACCCGATGACGATGTGGTTATCACGCTTTCCCGCCGTGGGTATATTAAGCGTTCTGCGCTTTCCCATTATCAGGTGCAAAAACGGGGTGGCAAGGGCATTATGGGTGGCAATACGGGGGATGAAGACTATATACAGGACTTCATCACTACTACTAACCACCAGTATTTGCTTATGTTCACCAATAAAGGGCGTATGCACCAGTTAAAGGTGCATCAGGTGCCGGAAATGGGCCGCAATGCCAAGGGCACACATATTGCCAATTTATTGCCGCTTGAAAAAGAGGAATACATAGCTAATGTGCTGGCTGTGCGGGAATTTGCGGAAGATGCCTTTTTCCTTTTTGCCACACGGCAAGGCATGGTAAAGCGTTCCAGTGCGTCCCTTTATGCGCGTTGCCGTAAAAGCGGCCTTTTGGCGCTTACCATGCGGGAAGACGATGAACTTATCGCTGTGCGCGAAATAAAGGAAGCTGACCATGTGGTGCTGGTAACAGCAGGCGGCATGGCTATACGCTTCAGTTCTGTAGATGTACGGAATATGGGGCGCGGGGCTTCTGGTGTAAAGGGCATGAGCCTGCGTAAGGATGACCATGTTGTGGCATGCCTTGTGCTGGAGGCTGAAGACCAAAGCACAGAAATAATGTCTGTTTCTGCACTTGGGTATGGCAAACGCACACAGGTAGATTTATACCGTATGCAAAGCCGCGGGGGCAAGGGTCTTATTAACTTCAAAATATCCCCCAAGACTGGGCAGGTTATTGGCGGCTTGCCGGTAACAGATACAGACAGTCTGGTGCTTATTACTTCCACAAACAAGATAATACGCTTGGGCATTGATGAAGTGCGCAGTGTGGGACGTGCCACAATGGGCGTGCGCCTTGTACGCCTTGATGATGGCGCAACTGTTGTGGGTTTTGATACTGTGCAGGAAACCGCGCAAAATCAGGTGGCCCAATCGGACGCTCCGGAATCTGCTGCTGCTGTGGAGCCTGAAGGTGAAAACGCCTAAGCGTGCCAGGCTATTAGCGGTTCTGCTAACGCTGCTTCTTGCTCTTGCTGGGTGCGAAAAATCCCAGCAGGAGCAGGATGACTTCAGCGCGGCGCAAGAGGCGTATGCCCAAAATGATATGCCCCAGGCTTTCCGGCTTGCCCAGCGGTATTTGCGGGATGAAACCAATAAAGAAAAGCGCTTCAGGGCGTGGAATATTCTGGTCACGTCTTCTATCCGCATGGGCGAATTGAAGTGGAGCATAGCGTATTTAGAAGAAATGCGTGTGGAATATGCAAATGATACGCTGTATCTGGCGCAAATATTGCGCCGTTTGGCACCGCTATATGAAACGGAACATGCCTGGGAGCAGGCGGCCAAAGCGTGGTATAATCTTATACGTGTGGAAGATATGCCAGAAAAAGAGGCCGCGCTTGTGTATGATAAGATTGGTCTTTTGTACCATTTAGCGCAAAATTTTCCCCTCAGTATAGATATGCTGGAAATGTGCCTGAATATAGAGGCAGACTTGCAGATAACAGCGCTTTGCCATTTTCACATGGCAGATGCGCTTTCTTCTTCCCTGCTTGCAGATGCAACAGAAACGGCGCATACAGAAGCCGGGGAAGCGGCCCCTAAAACCCAGGAACAAATACAGGCATTGCGGCAGGAGGCCATCAGCCATCTGGAAGTGGCGCTGAAGTCAGAGGCTTTGGCAACGGCGTACCAGGGCCAGGCGTGGTTTCTCATGGGGGATATTCACGAGCAAATGGGCAATAAGGAAGAAGCCAGGGCGGCTTTTCAAAAAGCCCTGCCTTTGCACCCAAACCCGGAAGTTGTGCAAAGCAGACTTTCTGCCAGCCAGAAAAAATAATACTGTGTAAAGGAATACGCTATGTGGCAAGCCATGCCCCTTTTGCCTGTTGCCTGGGGAGAAGTATTTGATAAACTTACCATACTCCAGATTAAAGAGGCGCGTTTAACAGACCCCGCCAAAAAAGAAAATGTGCGTAAAGAGCGGGATCTTATAGAGAGTGTGGTGGGGAATATGTCCCAGTACCCTGCCCCTTTGGAAGGCTTGGTGGCGCGGCTTTACGCTATTAATGCGGGCCTTTGGGATGTGGAAGACGGCAAGCGCGCCTGCGAAAAAAACCAAAATTTCGGGGCAGAATTTATTGCGCTGGCACGCCGTGTGTATCTGGAAAATGATGACCGGGCGGCAGTGAAGCGGGAAATAAATATATTACTGGGTAGTACAGTTGTAGAAGAAAAGTCTTACGGCAAGTATACGGCCTGATTTTTTCCCCTCTTGCCTCTCTTAACAGCCTTTTTGTTTTATGGTATTGGCATAAACAGATGGCTGTACCTGTATACCTTCTTAACCCTTTTATTCGCGTGTGCGGTTTGGCTTTTTTGGCAGGAAGGCTGTAAGGCAGAGAAAATACAACAAGAATGGCAAAATTTTTAATAAGACCCCTGTGCCAGAAAAGTCAAACCGCACGCGCGTAATAAGGGGGTTTGGGGGGGTTACCCCCCCAAGAAAATTTAAAAGAGGTTTTTATGGCTCGCTTTATCCCAGATTTACCAGAAGAAATGTTAATCCCCATGCAGCTTCAAGGGGTGCAAAATACACTTCGGCATGTGCTGGCGCATTCGCCCCAGTACCAAAAAAAGCTGGCGGGTATACGCGCTGAAGATATTAAATCTTTAGACGATGTACGGCACTTGCCCTTTACGACGGCGGATGACTTGCGGGACGGGTATCCATTCCCGCTTTTGTCTGTGCCGGAAAAGGATGTTGTGCGGGTGCATGCTTCTTCTGGTACAACAGGCAAGCGCAAGGTGCTGGCGTATACCAAAAAAGATGTGGATATGTTTGCGCTGCAAATGGCGCGCTGTTATGAGCTTGCGGGTCTGACACAGGAAGACCGTATGCAGATAGCGGTGGGCTATGGTTTGTGGACAGCAGGGGCGGGTTTTCAGCTTGGCAGCGAGCTTTTTGGCTGTATGACCATACCTGTAGGCCCCGGGAATATGGATATCCACTTGCAGCTCTTGGTAGACATGCAGACAACGTGCATAGGCGCAACGGCGTCTATGGCTCTGCTTTTGGGGGAAGAGGTGGAGCGCGGCAAGCTGAAGGATAAACTTAACCTGAAGCGGGCTATATTTGGGGCGGAAGCCAGCAGCCCAAAAATGCGGGCTACAATTATGGATAAGCTGGGCTTAGAAGACTGCTTTGATATAGGCGGCATGACGGAAATGTATGGCCCTGGCACAGCGCTGGATTGCGAGGCGCACGAAGGCCTGCATTACTGGGGCGACCTTTTTTATATAGAAATTATAGACCCGGAAACCTTGCAGCCAGTACCTATGGGTCAGCAGGGTGAAATGGTGGTCACAAGCCTTTGTAAGGAGGCCAGCCCTCTTATCCGCTACAGAACACGGGATTTATCGTACCTTATACCGGGTGTGTGTTCGTGCGGGCGGCGTGTGCCACGGCATGGGCATTTGTTTGGGCGCTCAGATGATATGATTATTTTTAGGGGCGTGAATATTTACCCTGGGCAGATAGTGGATGTTATCCAGCAGTACCCGGATTTAGGCGGGGAATACCATATTGAGCTAACCCGCGATAATGGGCGGGATACCATGCTGCTGAAGCTGGAAAGACACCCGGATGCCAGCGCGGATAATGATGCGGCTTTGGCCAAAAAATTTGGGGATGCTCTGCATAAAAAACTTATGGCGCGTGCAGAAATAGCCATTGTAAACCCGGGTACTTTGCCGCGTGCATTTGGCAAGTCTAAGCGGGTAACAGATTTAAGGATGGATTAAATTTCTTTTGGCCGCTGTGCGATAGTCTTTGACCGTATCATCCCCTTTACCCCATGCCGCATTTTTGCTAGGTTTTCTCTCAAGTGAGGGGGAAATATGCAAATTCTGCGGGACACAGAAAAGCCTTTAGGGCCGGATTTTTTTGATACACTGGCAGAAAAGCTGCTGGCGTATAAAGCTGTGCCCGGTCTTCAGGCGGCCTGCCCTTTTGTGGGCTGCATACATTATGACCATATTGCCCAGCTTCGTAATGTGCGTTTTGCAACAGGCAGTGTGGTGCTTGTGTTGCGTGGGGAAAAAGAAATGGTGCAGGAAGGCACCACGCGCGTTTCTGCCGGGGATTTTCTTTTTATCCAGGCAGAGGAGCAGTTTTCCTGCCAAACCACCCCAGACTCACGCAGCAGCTATTTGGCCATGTCCTTTTTTCTTCCAGATGTGTTGCTGCAATCTTTGCAAAAGCGCCTGCTGGTAGGTGGCAGGCAGGGCTTTATGCCGCAGTCCTGGCCATTTTTGCACAGCCACAAAGACTTGCTGCTTAAAGTAGAAGCGTTTATGGACGCTATTTTGCGCTACCAAGATCCTGTGCTTACCTTGCTGTATCTGGAAGAATTGCTGTATTTGCTGTACAGGGCTGGTTTTGCGCTTTTTTCCCGCTCCCCTTCTCTTGTGGCCAAGGTGCGTATGCTGGTAGAAGGCGCGCCAGATAAAAAATGGTGCGCGCGGGATATTGCGCAAAGTCTGCATGTGTCAGAACGCACCCTACGCCGCCATTTAGAAACCGCAGGCACTAACCTTACCACACTTACACGCTTAAGCCGCCTCCATGCCGCGCTTTTTCTTTTGCAGGTGAAAAATAAGAATGTAAGCGAAACTGCCCAGGCTTGTGGTTTTACTTCTGCCTCTCACTTTGCCTCTGTTTTCAAAGAACAGTTTGGGGTCAGCCCCTCTGCTGTTGCTGCCGGATAATCCCCTTTCCCACCTCTTTTTCCTCGCATGTTTAACCCTTTGGTGAGGTAAACCATGGTCTTTTTATTTGGTGCCATACTGGGTGTTTTTGCTCTGCTTGTTCTTATTGCCCTGCTTGTTTTGATTAAAAACGCGCCCCTGCCACTTTTTAACCGCATGGTGAAAAAACGCTTAGAAAAACAGAAAAACCGTACGATGGAAGATGGCCTGCATATTATTCTTACAGGCACAGGCTCCCCCATGAATGATGCAAACAGGGCAGGCCCAGCGTGCGCGGTTGTGGCAGGCAAGCAAATTTTTACGGTAGATGTGGGCATTGGTTCCTTGGGGAATTTTCAAAATGCGCTGCCAGTTGGGCGGCTGGCGGCTGTTTTTCTTACCCACTTCCACTCTGACCATATAGGCGCACTTGGGGAATACGCCATGCAGCGCTGGGTTAATGGTGCCAATGCCTCCCCCTTGCCAGTGTACGGCACAGAAGGTGTACAGCAAGTGGTAGACGGCTTTAACCTGGCCTACGGGTACGATGCAAATTGCCGCACCACCCACCACTCGGATAAAGTGGCCCCGCCCACTGGCAAAGGCTGCGAAGCCCGCACAATACCCACGCCAGATGCAGATAATACTGTGCTTATTTATGACCACGAGGGCGTAACTGTGCATGCCTTCTTGGTAGACCACCACCCAGTCCCCACAAGTGTTGGCTATGTGTTTACCTACAAGGGCCGTAAAGCTGTTATAAGCGGCGATACTGCCTATTGCGAAAGCATTGTGCAGGCAGCCAAAGAGGCAGATGTGCTGGTGCAGGATGTGATATGTCCGGAGCTTGTAAAAATAATGCGGGAAAACAGCCCAGCACCCCATTTAAAGAAAATTTTGGGCGATATTTTAGAATACCACGCCAGCCCGGAAGATGTGGCAAAAATGGCCACAGCCGCCCATGTTAATACGCTGGTGCTTACCCACATTGTGCCCCCAGTGCCACTGCCATTCCAGAAAAAGCATATTCTTGGGGCTGTGCAAAAGGCCTTTGACGGCACAACGTATCTGGGGTATGACGGATTACACCTTTTCCTCCCTGCTGAACCAATTGGGAATAAGAACGTGGGTGTACTTAAACAATAAGGATAACACATGGACAAACAGGATGCCGTGTTACACATACGCGGTATGCATTGCCCAAGTTGCCCCCTGCTTGTGGAGGAAAGCCTTTCCTCCCTTGCAGGGTTTTGTGATGTGCAAGCTTCACTTGCAAAGCATACATGCGCATTCCAATATGATTCTACGTTGTACCCAACAGAAGAAGCGCTTAAACAGGCTATAAACACTGCCCTTGCTCCCCACGGTTTTTCCGTGCAGGAAAAAGGGCAAGGCCCCTTACAGCCTGGCTTTTTTTCTGCCCGGAATATGGTGGAAATGTTTGTTGGCCTTGGGCTTGCTTTTTTTGTATGGCAAATGCTTGTGTATTTTGAGGACAATATGTCTTTTGGGGAAGCAGAGGGTTTGCTTATGCCCCTTACCCTTGGTTTTGCGGCTTCCCTTTCCTGCTGCGTGGCTGTTACAGGCTCGCTTATTATTGGCTTTACGGCCAGTTATGGCAAAGGGAAAAGTAAGGCAGGCCTTATGGCTATGAATACTTCTTTACAGGCAGGAAGGCTGCTGGGCTTTTTTGTTTTTGGCGGCTTGCTGGGGCTTGTGGGTACATCCCTTGCGCTTAGCGGGCATACCCTTTCTGTGCTGTATGTGCTTATTGCCCTTTTGCTTGTCTCTCTTGCTATCCCTATGCTAGATCTGCCATTTTTTGCCCTTTTGCCTTTCCGCTTGCCTTCTTCTATGGGCGTGATACAAAAGCTTGGCAAAACGCAAAAGAGTTTTGTTCTGCCCTTTCTGGTGGGCGTTCTTACCTTTTTTATCCCGTGTGGATTTGCTATTTCCATGATGCTTCTTGCCCTGCAAACCCATTCGTTTTTTCAGGGAGGCCTCACCATGCTGTTTTTTGCTCTAGGCACCTTGCCTGTGCTTTTTCTTGTGGGCTTTACAGCTTCCCTTACCAGCCATAAAGGCTTTGGGCTGTTGCGCAAAGCTATGGCTTTTCTGCTGCTGTTTTTTGCGTTTTCCACCTTCCAGAGCGCAAGCGTGTATTGGGGTTTTTCTGGCAATGTGCTGGGCATGCTGCAACCAAGCGTTGCCCATGCCTGGCCTTGGTCTTCTGAACCGGAAGAGCCTGCTAAATCACCCCTTTTGCCCCAAGCTGCCGCACCTGTTGTGCAAGGCGCAAGTGACTCCATAATAGAAATGCACGTTAAAGGCCGCACATTTTCCCCTGCCACCCTGTACGCCAAGGCGGGAGAGGAAGTAACATGGCATATTGTGGGCGAAAGGGTTTCCCCTTGCGCAAACCGCATTATCATACCGTCCCTTAACATCAGCCTGCCTGTAAAAAATGGGCTGAATACCATTACATTCACAATGCCGGACAACCCTGGGCCCCTGCAATTTTCCTGCTGGATGGGTATGGAAAAAGGGGTATTCCTTGTCCAGTCGCCAAAGGATTAATTTATGAAGGTGTATATTTCTGCAGATATTGAAGGCGTGTGCGGCGTGGTGCGCCCAGAACACAGCACCATTCAGGGCCGCGAATACCCAGAAGCCCGCCGCCTTATGACAGAAGAAGTCAATGCTGCCATACGCGCCGCCTTTAATGCTGGCGCTACGTATGTGCTTGTTTCAGATTCCCACAATGTGGGCGTAAATATTCTGCCAGAACTTCTGGATCACCGTGCGGAGCTTATTTCCGGCACGCCGCGTCCCCTTTCTATGATGGAAGGTATTGACGCCGATACCTTTGATGCCGCCCTTTTTATTGGCTACCACGCCAAACCCGGAACCCAGGACGGGGGCATTGTTCACAATTTCCACAGCCGCGTGCGGGATGTGAAGATAAATGGCCTGTCTGTCGGGGAGCTTGGCTTTAACGCCCTGCTTGCCGGGCTTTACAATGTGCCTGTTGTTATGGTGAGCGGGGATGAAGTGACCATTGCAGAGGCAAAGCAAACTTTGGGCGAAAATATCCACGGGGCTGTTGTGAAACGCGGCATAGGTGCATATTCTGCCCGTTGCCCGCACCCAACCATTGCCCGCAACCGTATTTATGAGGCTGCCTACGAGGCCCTTTGCAACCTGAAAGACAATGTGTACACACCCCTTAAACTTGCAGAACCTGTTGTTATGGAAGTGGAAGTTACCACTGCCTCTGGTGCAGACCGCATTATGCGTGTGCCTACCCTTATACGCAAAGGCCCCACAACTGTTGCTACACCGCCCTTAACCCTTATGGACGCCTTCCGCACCTTTTTAACCCTTACGGACTTAGTGGATATGGTGCCCTTTATTTAGGGCATCCCCCCTGTCTTTTCGCAGTGTTCCATGTGAAACAAAAACGGCTTGTCTTAGTGGCAAGCCGTTTTGTTTTTAATCTGTTCGTAGTTTTTTATAAAATTCTGTGCCCGTCTTCTGTTATAAGAGCAAGGTATTCCCACCTTGCACCGCCCCAGTCCGGGTAATAAAGCCCAGGCTCTACAGAAACCACCATGCCTGGCCTCAGCACAGTGTCGCTTATGGGGGAAAGGCGCGGCCCTTCATGGGTTTGCAGGCCAACCCCATGCCCTAAGGAATGGGTGAAATATTGGGCTACCCCATGCTTTTCAAAAAAGCTGTGGGCTGCCTGCCAGGCTTCTTTGCCTGTTATGCCGGGGCGCAAAATGTCCAGTGATGTTTGCTGGGCTTCCTGCACAAGGCTTAACATCTGCGTGAAGCGCGAATCTGGTGTTGCGGTATTGCCAGGCACCCAAAATGTGCGGGTCTGGTCAGAACAGTAATCGTCTACCCTTGCGCCTACATCTACCAGTACATGGC
Organism: uncultured Desulfovibrionaceae bacterium; assembly: GCA_964589455.1. Lineage (GTDB taxonomy): Bacteria > Desulfobacterota > Desulfovibrionia > Desulfovibrionales > Desulfovibrionaceae > CAZPTC01. The sequence goes on from CAZPTC010000027.1 coordinate 10,393, forward strand.
ACGGCCCTTCCACCTTTACAGGCGCAAGGTAAGGCACATAATGCGGCAAGGCCGCATGGGCATCCCGCGCAACAATGGGCGAAAACGCATTTTCTGTTGCCCCGTGGTCACGGAAAAACTTTTCTATTTCCCACGCCAGTTGCGCCTCATTATACCCTTTCTCAAACAAACTTGGTATGTATGCCATAAGCGCATGGTTTACCGCCATTGAGCGCTCAAGCCGCCTTATTTCATCCGCATCTTTTATGACGCGCAAGCCTTCCACCATGCCATCTGCGGCTTCTAAGTTCAATCCCTGCAAGGCCTTAAAAAATTCCACGGTCAGCACATTGGCCTCAAAACCAATCTTACCCGCTACCTTGTCTTTTAAAAAATCCGCTGTGGCCTTTGGCAGGTTACCTGTATAAATAAATACCCGCTCCGTATCCCAAAAGCCATACGCCGCTTCCGTATACCGGGAGTCTGTGCAAAGCCAGTCCTGCCCATTTTTTTGCAGTACCAAAAAGCCCGCGCTTTCATCTGGCTGCACATCATGCAGCTCAAAACCAGAAAGATAATAACGGTTCTCTGGCTTGTGTACCATAAGCGCATCAAAGCCTGCCTTAACAAATAACGCGCGTAGCTTCTCGCGCCGCGCGGCGTATACAGAATTTGTACCCATGCTAAAACCTCGTCTCTATAGTCTTGTCCCCACTTTATATGCCCCTTTTGTGCATTGGGCAAGGGGGGAGATTTTGGGGGAAGGGCGAACCCTTTTTGTGAACAAAAAGGGTTCGCCCCTCCCCCAAACCCCCTCCCCACTCCCAAAAAAACTTTTTCTTTTGAAATAGTTTTTTGTTGTTTTTAGAAGCAACTACCATATATGTTTTTATTTTGCAGAATGGGATGAAAAAGAGACTGCTGGAAGAAGAGCAACCTTTGCATTTAACGGCGGCAGGATGCCGCCAAGCCGCGCAGCGCGAGCGAAGCGAAAACGACGTTTTTCGCAAGCGAGAGGCCGTGTAGCGCAGGACGCGCGACCGGCCGTCATCTTGCGGTCGGGTTCCCCTTCTTTCCCCCAGGTTCACACTTATTCTCCCTTGCCAAAATATAGGGGTACTAAAATGTCAGATAAACCATGGGGCGGGCGTTTTAAGGCCGCCACTTCCAAGGCTGTGGAAGCGTACACAGAATCGCTTAGTTATGATAACAAGCTTGTACTCTTTGATATTATGGGTTCCGTTGCGCATTGCCACATGCTTGTAGAGCAGGGCATTCTTACGCCAGCAGAAGGCAAAGCGCTGGAAGAGGGACTGGAGAAGGTTCTGGCAGAAGTGCAGAAAGGGGTATTCCCCTGGCGGCCAGAGCTGGAAGATGTCCACATGAATGTGGAGCGCCGCCTTACAGAAATAGTGGGCGAAGTGGGCAAAAAACTGCACACGGCCCGCAGCCGTAATGATCAGGTATGCTTGGATTTTCGCCTGTATGTAAGCAGCACACTGGATGTATGGTTTGAATATTTGCTGGGCTTAATTGGCACATTTGTGGATAAAGCCAAGCAGCACAGGGATACTGTAATGCCCGGCTATACGCACTTGCAGCCTGCGCAGCCTGTAAGCCTGGCGCACCACTTACTTGCCTATGCGTTTATGCTGAAAAGGGATGCGGAGCGTGTGCTGGATGCCTACGAACGGGTAAATATAAGCCCACTTGGGGCGGCGGCACTTGCGGGCACAACCTACCCCATTGACCCCAAAAAAGTGGCGGAAGACTTGGACATGCTGGGTGTTTTTGATAACAGCATGGACGCGGTTGCAGACAGAGACTTTGCGCTGGAAGCTGTTTTTTGTGGCGCAACGGTTATGATGCATCTTTCCCGCTTTTGCGAAGAAATTATCTTGTGGTCTAACCCGCAGTTTGGCTTCATTACTGTTTCAGATGGCTATTCTACGGGCTCCTCTATTATGCCGCAAAAGAAAAACCCAGATGTAGCAGAGCTTATGCGCGGTAAAACGGGCAAGGTGTATGGCAATCTTATGCATCTTTTTACATTGCTAAAAGGTTTGCCACTGACCTATAACAGGGACTTGCAGGAAGATAAAATAGCCTTTTTTGATGCAGCAGAAAATGTTGCGCAGTCTCTTATGCTTATGCAGGGAATGCTGGAAGAGCTTACCTTCCATGCAGGTAAAATGGAAAAAGCGCTGAAGAATGGTTTTGTGAATGCTACAGAGCTGGCAGATTATCTCACAGTAAAGGGCGTACCATTTAGAGACTCCCACCATATAACAGGTAATGTTGTGGCCTATGCAGAAGAGCAGGGTATAGGTCTGGAAGATATTCCTTTGGGGAAATTGCAGGAATTCAGTAAAAATATTGCGGAAGATGTTTACCAGGTGCTGGATTACAAAAACGCGATTAAAAGGCGCAAAAGCCACGGCAGCACAGGGCCGGAATCTGTGCAAAAGCAAATTAATACACTGGAAGAATGGCTTGGGGAGTTTACAGTAACAGAAGACGGGGCCACGGCATGAAGCAAGCCCCCAGTGTGTATATTGCCGCTTCTTTTAAGCATTTGCACGCGGTGCGCCTTTTAGGCCGCGCCATGCGGGATATGGGGTATAATATTTTAGACTGGACGGAAAAAGCCACGCCTCCAGAGGGTTTAAACCCGGCAGAACGTCGCGCCTGGATGGATACAGACCACGGGGGCGAGGTTTTTGCTTTTTGCGCAAAAGCATGTAAGCAGGCAGATTTTGTGGTGTATTTGGGCACTTCCGGGCAGGATGCCGGTGTAGAAGTGGGCATGGCGTATGGGGCAAATGTGCCTGTTTTGGGTATACGCGGGCCATTAGAAGCGCCAGGGCTTATGCTTTGGGGTGCAGGCTCTGTTTGGGTGGAGACAGTAGAAGAAGCCTTGACCTTGCTGACAAATGTGATACAGGCATGGCAGGGCAAAGCCCAAAAAACTGTGGATGCCAGTGCAGACCCGCGGGTATGTGTGCTGTGTGCAAAAAAAGAACATAATGTATAACCTGTTGTGTTTACTTTGAAAACACGAGGGCTTGATGAAGAATTTGTTAAGAAAGGATATAGTGCGGATTGTTTTCTGCACATTGTTTGCCGTAAGTTTACCCATAAGCGCGTATGCAAGCCAGGCTTTGTCTGGCACTGTGGTCAAGCAGGCGCAAATACCAGGCGGCCCTTTTATTGAGCTGGATGTACCCGCAGATTTTATCGTATCAGCGGCAAAAAATCTTGCTAATGGGGAAGTGCTGCGTATAGAAGCCCCAACTGGGGATGCATATATGGAAGTAAACGCAAAAAATGCGCAAGAAATACTTAGTACGGCTGTAGAAGAGAACTTGCCTGTGGAAGAAGCGGGGCGCTATTATGCCAGCCGCGTTGCACGGGCAGAAGGCATTGAGCCTGCAAAACAGGTGGATTATTTTACATACCAGGTAAATTGCGGGGAATATACTATCTACATATCACAGCCAGATAATTGGGTTTTTGTGGCAACGCAGTATGGGGATAATGTGTTTTTTCTTAACGCGGTAGCCTCATTCCGTGTGGTAAAACAATAAGTATGTCCTGGCAAAATGCTTTGGTATTGCTTGTGCTGGTAATCTGCCTTGCGTATGTGGGGCGGCGTTTCTGGCGTATATTCCATCCTGTACCCGGAGCAGGGGTTTCGTGCTGCTCAAACGCATCTTCCTGTACTGGCTGTACTGGCTGTACTGGCTGCACAGGTTGTGCGCAACAACAAGGATGTACCAAATGCAAGACAACGAAGAAATAATAATCCGTCTTGAAAAGCCGGAGGATTATAGAAACGTAGAAGAACTGAACAGAGAAGCCTTTTGGAACCATTTTGTACCCGGCGGGGATGAGCACTATTTGGTGCATACCATGCGCTCCCACCCGGACTTTGTGCCTGAATTGGCTTTTGTTGCAGAAAAAAATGGAGAAATTATAGGGAATATTATGTATTCCCGTTCCGTCTTAAGGGCAGATACAGGCAGGGAAATACCCGTGCTTATTATTGGCCCAGTGGCAGTTACGCCCAGGCTTCAGCGCATGGGGCTTGGCAAAAAGCTTATCCTCCATTCGCTTCAAGCAGCGCGGGAAATGGGCTTTGCGGCTGTTTTTCTGTACGGAGACCCCGCCTATTATAGCAGACATGGGTTTGAGTGTACGGTAAAATACAAGATACGCAATGCAGATGGTGTATACCCGGTGGCTATGCAGGTTTTGGCCTTACAAGACCATGCACTGGACGGGATGCAGGGTGTGTTGATAGAAAGCCCGGTTTTTCTTATTGACGCAGAAAAAGCAGAGCTTTTTGACGCAAACTTCCCGCCAAAAGAAAAAAAGACTGGGGGCTATATGCAGGAGAGATTTGCTGCATTATTAGGCGCAACTGTAAACCCTGAAGATACCAACATCTAACCATACTCCCCGCTATTTTCTGTGTATATGCTGAAAATGGCGGGGGGTTTTTATTTAACAGGAACGTATTTAGGGCTAT
>CAZPTC010000028.1:0-14671 GCA_964589455.1 uncultured Desulfovibrionaceae bacterium
TTTGGGGGGGGTATGGTATTTATATTTTTTGTACATTGTTTCCTTCCGTACCCCCCACACCCCCCATCCTATCCTTCAAAAACTTTTACTTGTATTTCACTTTTCTTCTCAACCTTTCTCAAACCTCTGTTCTTTCTCCCCCATAAAAATTTTCCCGAAAAAATCGAGCCTGCGAGATTTTTTCGGGAGTGGCAACTGCGTGCTCGCCATATCAGTCATGATAGTGCTGCACAGCGTGCGGCACTATCATGACTGATATGGCGAGCACGCGAGTTTTTACCCAGTCACCATGCCACCCAAACCTGCCATACCAGAGCACCAGCCCCAAATAGCCGGTGCAGGGGCGCTTGCCCCTGCCGAGGGGGTCTGGGGGGCGAGCAGCCCCCCAGTATCCGTAAACAAAGAGAGTTACCATGGAAGCGTTACTTACACTAGAAGATGGGTTTAGTTTGAAAGGCCGTTCTTTCACGGGGCCTATAGACAGCCAGACCACTGTACAGGGTGGCGAGGTGATATTTAACACAGGCATGACGGGGTACCAGGAAATTTTGACTGACCCTTCGTACTGTGGTCAAATGGTGTGCCTTACGTACCCGCTTATAGGCAATTATGGGATAAACCCGTATGATTATGAGTCTTCCAAGGTGCAGGTGGCGGCATTACTGGTAAAGGAATGCTGCAAGGAGCCTTCTAACTGGCAATCAACAGAAAGTTTGCCAGAGTTTCTTATGCGGCATGGGGTTCCGGGTGTAGAGGGGCTGGACACAAGGGCGCTGACGCTGCATTTACGTAAGCATGGGGCTATGCGCGGGGCAATTTCTACCAGTATTTTGAATCCGGAAGAATTGCGAAAAAAGGCGTTGGAGCTGCCGGAGATGGCGGGGCAAAATCTGGTGCCAAAGGTTGCGCCTAAAAAGCCGTACAGGTTTGATGCAGAGGCAGAAAAGCGTGGGGAAAGCCCTATTAAGTGGCTGGATACGCTAAAGTGGGAAAGCGCGGGTAAAAAGCGGGTTGTGGTGTATGACTTTGGCATAAAGTGGAGCATTTTAAGGCTTTTGCAGGCAGAGGGGCATGAAATTATCATGGTGCCGCCAAGCTTTGGGGTGGCAGAGGTAGATGCGCTGAAGCCGGATGGCATATTTTTATCCAATGGCCCGGGAGACCCGGCAACTTTGAAGGCTGAAATTGCGATAATAGCGGAATTGGTGAAAAAGTACCCTACAGCGGGTATATGCCTAGGGCATCAGCTTTTGGGTCATGCGCTTGGTGGCACAACGGAAAAGCTGAAGTTTGGGCACCACGGCTGCAATCACCCGGTGAAGGACCTGGAAACCGGGCATATAGAAATTTCCAGCCAAAATCATGGCTTCCACGTTATACATAAGGGGCTTGTGCCAACCCATGTAAATTTGAATGATAAGACGCTGGAAGGCTTTAAGCACCCCACACTGCCTATAATAGCGGTGCAGCACCACCCGGAAGCGGCACCTGGCCCTACAGACTGCCAAACATTTTTTGGCAAGTTTACGCGCTTGCTTTGCGCCTAAAGTTTTTTTGCAAATATTAACACAATAAAACCCGTAGGGTTTTACGCCGCCTTTGGCGGCGTTTTGCGTTTAAGGCTTGTTTTTGCAGGGGTGTCTTCCGCATACGCCGTGGCTTGATATACCCAGTTGTTTCATTTTACTGCGCAGGGTACTTGGGTGCATACCCAGAAGGTGGGCTGCGCCGTTTGCGCCGTTTACCGTGTGTTTTGTCCGTGTAAGGATGAGCTCAATATATTCTTTTTCCAATTCGGCCAATGTAAGGGGCGGTTCGCGCAAGAGCGTGGGCAGGTTTTCCTGTGGCATTTCCAGCGTATAGGGCAGGAAAAACTTAAGCGGCGCAATGGTATTGCCATTTTTTGCAAGAAGCAAAGCCTGTTCAATGCTATGTTCCAATTCGCGTACATTGCCAAACCAGTCGTGGAAGTAGATACATTCCAGCTCTGCCCTGGAAATATTGGGTAAAAGGTTTATTTTGAGCTTTTGGCAAAGTTTACGCAAAAGGTATTGTGTGAGAATAGGGATGTCACGTCGGCGTTCCCGCAGGGGTGGGATCATGATAGGAAAGGTATTTAAGCGGTAAAACAAATCTGCACGGAAAGTGCCTTCTTTTACCATTTGGTTAAGGTCGCGGTTGGTAGCGGCTATTACGCGGATATTAACAGAAATATTACGCGGGGAACCCACACGCTGAATTTCCCCTTTATCCAGCACTCGCAACAGGCGCACTTGCGCCATAAGGGATAGTTCTCCTATTTCATCCAAAAAAAGTGTTCCCTCTTCTGCCTGCTCAAAGTAGCCCTTTTGTGCCACCACAGCGCCGGTAAAGGAGCCTTTTTCGTGCCCAAAGAAAATGCTGTCCATAAGAGTTTCTGGAATAGCGCCACAGTTAAGCCGCAAGAACACTTTATCGCGCCGTAAAGACAGGCTGTGCAGGGCTTCTGCAATCATTTCTTTTCCAACACCTGTTTCTCCCTGGATAAGGACTATGGTTTCTTCCTGTGCAACCTTGCGCACTTTTTGCATGGTTAGGCTTAAGCCTGGGCACATATCAAGTAACTCTAAAACAGAGTCACTTTTTTTTATCTGCTCCAGAGAATTTTGTGGCTGCAGACAAAATATTTTGGCAATAGCGCTACGCAATCCCATGGTGATTGCCAGAAAATCAGGTACCATTTCCTGGTTAAAAAACTCACATTGACCAGACATAAACGACAATGTGATATTCAAAGACCCAGGTAAAACATCGCCAACAGGTAAAACCAGAATACTGGCATATTCTGCTTCTGCCATATAAATAGTTGTACTGCCGCTTTTCCCTTCTGCCTGTGAAAGAAGAAGTACAGCATTATTTGTCAGCGGCATAAAGACTTTCTGTATGGTAAACTGTTTTTTAGTATAGTGAATAGTGCTTTTATTCGGGTCATCATGGTGTACGCTTGCTATTTCAATAGTGCCACCATCGGGTGCACTGAATGAGCAAAGAATACGATCTATAGGAAGTAAGTTACGTATAAAAGCCAAAAGGTATGCCAAGGTACTTTTAAGGCCGTGCTGTTCAACAAGACTTCCGCAAAGTGTGTTGTATTCCATGAGAACTTTTTCTTCCCAAATTTGCATGCTATTTCCTTTGCAGTATTTTTCCTTTAAAACGCATTTAGCTGAAGTTACGTATTCTATAGCTTAGCCGTATCGTTTTTGTATAATAAAAGAGAATGGGGCTAATAGCAAGTGTATACCTGTGAAATGGCTGTGTGCCATTTTTTTTGTATACTTTATTAAATAACTAGCAGAATACCGATATTTATTTAATCATTGTATTTCAGACAATAAGCACATGAAGCAGGTTGTTATACAAACTAAACACACTGTATTTCGCAAATAAGAAGAAAATGGAATTTTTATATAAATAAAACCAGTATGTTAAAAATTATATTTCATGGTATGGAAATTGCTTTAACAGATTCTATGCCACCTCTTCATTTGAAGAGGCCCCTGGAAATAAAAGCAGAAAAGGAGAAAAGAATGGGAGTTGATCAGCAAGAAAAGGTTGTATGGCCAGTTGGGAAAAGAACCGCCATGTTTTCTGTGAGCATTGTGTTTGTCCTTGCTCTGTTTGACATGATTGACCGCCAGATTTTGGCCTCTTTGCTTCCCTACATACGTGATGAATGGAATTTGACAGATATAGAGGTAGGTTCACTGGTTGGCATAGTGAATATTTCTATTGCGATTTTGGTTGTGCCATGCGGGTATCTGGTGGATAAATGGAGCCGCAAAAAAATGCTGGCTCTTATGGGCTTAGTATGGGGTTTTGCCAGCTTGGCCTGTGCTTTTGCCGGTACCTATTCCCACCTGCTTATTGCACGCTTTGCAGTGGGCGCAGGTGAATCTGGGTATAACCCTGCTGCCAGTGCATTGCTTGCTGCGCAGTTTCCCAAAAAACACCGCTCTAAAGCATTAGCCATAGTGCAGTTGGGCATGACAATGGGGGTTCCTTTAGGCCTCGTCCTTGGTGGTTGGCTGGGAAGCACATTTGGCTGGCGACACGCTTTTGGTATTGTGGCTATTCCGGGTATTTTTGCTGCTTTACTTGCCCTGCTGATTAAGGACTATAAGTCTGTTGATATGTCCAAAAAATCAAAAAACCAGGTAGCAGAAACAGCAATATCTTCTGGAGCAGCACCCGTACCCCAGAAAAAGGAAAGCTACAAGAGCACTATTCTTGCGCTGACAGGCCTGCCTACTTTTTGGGTTATTATTTTGGCCTCTATTGTGTTTCAAATGGTTGGCGCTTCTGCCCAGGCATGGCGTCCCATGTATTTTGTGCGCGTAGCAGAATTTTCCCCAGCTATGGCGGCAACGCTTTCAGGCGGGCTTATGGTTACGGTGCTTTTCTCTACCGCTCTTGCTGGCCCCTGTATTGACTTCATGCGCAAGAAATACACAAGCGGTGCGGCCATAATAACCTTTGTTGTGCTTATTCTGCAGGCTGTTATGGCTATGCTGGCCTATAGTGGCCTTGTAAAGCCAGGCAGTTTGGCACAATGTGCGCTATTTTTGATTTCTGGGTGCTTTGGCGGGTTCGCTACAGTTGCAGGCATGACCATTATAACTGACCTTGTACACCCAGGTATACGCGCTTCTGCATTGAGCCTGCAAGTTTTTGCGCAAAACTTTTTTGGTATGTCTGTTGGCCCGGTGCTCATTGGGTGGATGTCTATGACATTTGGTTCTCTCCAAACCTCCCTCTTTATCATTGGTTCAATGAATTTATTTGTAGCTTTGCTGTATATACTTGTGGCGTTTGTCACCTACAAGCGTGACATAGCACGCAAGACAGATATGAAGATAGAATTCTAAGAATTCTGCATAACCCAAACACTTAATAAAGCCCCGGCAACTCTGCTGGGGCTTTATTTTAATAGTACTAAAGAGCCGTTTCTGCTAAAATTTCGCTTACTCACCCCGTTTGCTCAGGAGCGGGCGGCAACTCTTGCTGCCGCCAGAGCATTTCTCGTTTATGAACGGAAGTACTCTAAACCTTTGCCGGGTGGTACAATAGGCAGCACGTTTTCCTCGCGGGGTATACAAAATTCCAAAAGGGTGGAGGTGCTGGTGCGGGCTTTGGCCATGTGCAAGGCTGGCTCTATGTCTTCCGGGGTGCTTATGCGCTGCGCATACAGGCCGTAGCTTTCTGCAAGGCGCAGAAAATCGGGCGTGTAGGGTGGGCAAGTACTATGCTGGCCCTGGCATGTTTTAGGGCAAGTGCGGTGGCGTTGCAGGCAGGTAGCGGCGTAGCGCCTGTTATAAAACATTTCCTGCCATTGGCGCACATTGCCAAGGTAGCCATTGTGCAAAAGGCAAATGGTAATGGGCAGGCCGCATGTAATGGCTGTGGCAAGCTCCTGTATATTCATTTGCAGGCCGCCGTCGCCTGTTATGGCAAGAACGTGCGTATCTGGCCTGCCAAGCTTTGCGCCAATAGCAGCAGGCAGACCATAGCCCATAGTGCCCATACCGCCAGATGTGAGCATAAGGCGGTTTTTGTCCAGCTCTAAAAACTGGGTGGCCCAAAGCTGGTTTTGGCCAACATCTGTGGTGATAATGGCGTGTGAGAACACGCGGTTAATGGCTTCAAAAATGCTTTGCGGGGAAAGAGCCTGCACAGGGGCAACAGGTGAAGAAGTATAGCTGGCAGGGCGGCCAAGTGGGTACTCGCTTTTCCAGCCAGAAATTTGCTTCAGCCAGCTTTGCCTTTCTTCTGAACAAGGCTGGATGTTGCAAGGCTTTGCCGCATCAACAGTTTTGTGAGCGGGCGGGGATACAAGCCGTATAAGTTCTGCAAGCACAAGGCCGCAGTCTGCCACATGGGGGATATGCGCGGGGACATTGCGGGAAATGCTTGTGGGGTCAATATCCACATGGATGAGCTTTGCGTGCGGGGCAAAACTGCCTGTATGGCAGGTTACGCGGTCATTAAGGCGCGTGCCCAAGGCAAACAGCACGTCGCAATGGCTAATAGCTTTGTTGGCGGCAACACAGCCATGTATGCCCGCATTGCCAAAATACAGGGGGTGGGCAGAAGACACAATGCCTTTGCCCATAATAGTGCTTATAAAGGGTATTTGGTTTTTTTCCGCAAACTCTTGCACAAGGGCAGAGGCCTTGCGCGCCCCGGCGCCCACAAGAAGCAGGGGGCGGCTTGCGTTTTGCAGGGTTTTAGCGCTGGCAAGCAGGGTTCTTTGGGCTTCCGGCAGTATGGTGGCTTCTGTAAGAGGTATGGGGCAGTATACAGCGCTGCCGCATTCTTTTTGTATATCCTTGGGTATGTCCACCAGCGCAACACCCGGCCTGCCAGAGCGGGCGGCATAAAAGGCCTGCTGGATGATGCCTGCCAACTCTTCCCGCGTGTGTACGCGCATGGCAAATTTGCACACACTTTTTGCCATATCCACAATATCTACTTCCTGAAAAGTAGATTTGCCCAAGAGGGTGGTGGCTACCTGGCCGGTAAAGCAGACAAGGGGCACGCCATCGCTTGCGGCAGTGGCTATGCCTGTAAGTAAATTGGTGGCACCCGGCCCACTGGTGACAAGGCAAACGCCCACTTTGCCTGTGGCGCGGGCGTACCCATCTGCTGCATGGACAAGGGCCTGCTCGTGCCGAGGCAGAATAATTTCTGGCTTTTCCTGCCCATAAAGCGCGTCAAATAAATCAATGGCCTGACCACCGGGGTAACCAAACACCAGTTCCACCCCTTCCTGCTTAAGAGCGTGCGCAAAAAGAGCCGCGCCTGTTATATCCATACTGTTTTTCTCCTTTTATGTTTGCAAGTGCTTGCTTGCTTTTGTTGTGGGAAAAAATCCTTTTTCTTGCCAGTAAATTTCCTACAAATGCGGCATGAAAAAGGAATACTGAGGACAATAAAATTAATAAATATACCTGCTAGTTTTATGCGTTCCCGGCTTCCAGACCTTGCACAAAAACCTGTACAGTTTGCGCTATAAAGGTTTGCTGGTTTATGGGGGAAAGCTTGTCTTCAAAGGATGCCCGCAAAAAGGTGTAGCCAAATGTGGCGGAAAAAAGGGCTAAAGCCAGGGCTTCAAAATTTTGGGGGGCAAGCTTGCCTTTTTGCGCCATAGTGGAGAAGTATTCTGTAAGGGCGGCAAGGAAAACCTGGGGTATTTTCATAATAAGGGGCGCAGCTTCCGCGTAAATTTGCGGGGCGCGCAGGCCAATAGAAAGATTGACAAAATCCGGGCTTACGCGGTCCATATAGGCTTGCATAAACATGGTAAGGTCTGGCACCAGTTCCCAACGCAAGGCGCTAAATATACGGGGGCTTATATCTGCGCGCCATTTTTCCTGCTCCATACCCGCCAGCACAATATCTTTTTTGCTGGCAAACTTACGGAATATGGTGCATTCATTCACTCCTGCCTGACTTGCAATATCGCGCGTGGTGGTGGCTACATAGCCTTTGTCGCGCACAAGCGAAAGGGTGGCGTCTATAATTTTTTGGCTGGTTTCGTCCATAAGGTTTTCCTTTTTATCCATGCAAGTGCTTGCTTGTATAAAAGACATGGCAATATGTCAAGTTTATACCCCAAAAGTTATTGAGGGGAATTTCATATGCTGAAGAATATGCTTTGTCGTTATTTGAAAGCGCAGGTGCGTAGCAGTAAAAAGTTTTTGAGGCAAGGAAGGGGGGGGGGAGGAATGGTGACAAACGATGAGGCAACAAGAAGGCCTCAAGCCTGTTTTCTATTTCTTCTGGTAATTTGAGCACGAGCATAAAAATCCCTCCACCCTGCTATACTTGTAGAGCGGGGTGGAGGGATTTTCAAATTTGCTTAACTGCAACGGAGTTGCAAGACAAATAGAGGTGCTAAATCCGTATACTGTCCCGTATATCTTCCAGCCTGTTCCTTGCAAACAGCATATAGGAAATAATAAGCTCACCGGAGTTGAACCAAGAAGTAATATACAAGGGGTCGTAGTTGCATATAAGATCAAGGTATTTCAGAGCTTCTGCCATGTTATTGGCGTTATTTTTGCCTGCCACTTCCGGGTACAGGGCATACAGCATTTTTACATAGTCGCGCACTACCAGCATAACGCCCTGGGCCTCATAAATGCGGTTATCAAGCGTATAGAAAGGCAGATCCTGCGCATTAGAAAGCTGCCCCAAGGCATAGCCAAAAATGGTATCCCCAAGGATAAGGTTAAAGGCATTATACACATCATCCGGGCGGCAATTATACACAGCCTTGCCTTCTGCCAGTTCTGCCTTGTACTTGTCTATGAGTTTCAGGCCATTTTTATAGGAGCTTTCTGCACTTGGCAGGAAAAGAATACCCCAGCGCTGCGGACTAATAGCAAACTCATTCACGCGGGCTTTGTACAAATTATCGTCTTCCCGATCATTGCTGCCAAGCTTGGCAATAACAGTAGAAAAATTGTCCATAAGCATGCGTGTGGCCACGTATGTGCCAAATTGGCGGTATGCGCGGTTATCCAGCACCCATTTATTGAAAACAAGGTCATTTGCGCTCCAGCCAAAGGTGGAGTCTAACTCATAGCGCATACGGTGGGTAAGGGCATCAATAAGAAGTTGCCCTTTCTCATTTTCGCTCATCACTGCCACTTCTTCAGGCGTAGGCACGGCAATGGAATCTGGGAAAGTTACAGGGTCAATAAGGGCGTAGAGTTTTTGGGAACCCCACAAAATAAAAAGGATGCCACAAAAGAGAATTGCCTGCAAAAGAAGCGTTTTCGCTACAATGACAAGATGGTGTTTATCTAATTTCAGCATAAATGCCTCTGCAAGGGGTAGCTGATGTTATGGGGCAGGGGGGTATCCCCCTGCATAAGGGATTTTAATCCCATTCCCGTTTATCTTCAATAGGTTTAATTTGTGGTGGCAAAGAGCCAGGCACAAGAATACGCAGGTCTGGCTTAAGTTTAATACGCTCGCGGAACAGGGCCAAAAGCTCTTCTTCGCGCTTAAAGTTACTGGCTTCAATAAACAGCACCATTTCATCAATGCCGCCAGGGTTAGTCACTTCAATTTGCCAGCGCTTAATTTCTTCAAAGCGGGCCATAACCTGTTCTACCTGGTGGGGGTAAACAAACATGCCTTTAATACGGGCTGTTGTGTCTACACGGCCAACAATGCTGCCAAGGCGGGGGCTTGTGCGGCCGCAGGCGCAGGGCGCGCGGTCAATATACGAAAGGTCGCCCGTGGCAAGGCGGATAAGGGGGTAGGTTTTGTTAAAGGCCGTCACCACCACTTCGCCCACTTCCCCATCTTTAAGCGGAATGCCTGTATCTGGGTGGCAAATTTCCACATAGCAGCGGTTAGATATATGCAGGCCATTTTTGTGGAAACATTCGTAGCCTATGCAGCCTACGTCTGCTGTGCCATAACCCTGGCGCATAATAATATCGTACTTCTTTTCCATTTGGTTGCGTATTTTTTCAGAAAGCCTTTCGCTTGTGACAAAGGCCACTTCCAGAAAAAGGTCTTTACGCAAATTCATGCCCTTTTCTTCTGCCTTTTGGGCAAGGTGCATAAGAAAGCTGGGTGTGCCCACATAGCCGGAAACACGCAGTTTTTGCATAATATCAAGCTGGGTAGAGGCATCTGACAGGCCAGCGGGTATGGTGGCGCAGCCAAGGTTACGCAAAGGTTCTTCAAACATAAGGCCTGCTGGGGCCAAATGGTAGTTAAAGGTTATCTGTACAGCATCACCGGGGCGAAAACCCACAGAGTAGAAGGCTTCTGTATATCCCCAGTAATCCTCATGGCGGTCTTCCGGGTCAAAAATGGGGCCAGGGGAAAGGAATACGCGCCTTAGTTCCCCAATATCTTTGGTAAGCAGGCCGCCCAGACGCGGACCCATTGTCTGCAAAAAGATAAGCTCTTTCTTTTTAAGAATGGGAATATGCTTAATATCTGTAATAGTCTTAAATTTATCAACATTAAACTGCGCACGGTCAAAGCGCTTTTTTACATCTTCGGAATATCTGTAGGCGTAAGAAAGCAGGTCTTTAAGCTGGATAAGGCTGTATTGTTTACGTTCGCTCTCATCCAGCACCTCGCGGCGACTGTAAATACCTTCTGTGCGGTCTTTGCGTGTCATGGCGTTCCCTTGGCTTAATATGGCGGGAGGCTCTGTGCTGCCCGTAAGTGTGTGAAATTAAAAATGTAACAAGTTTAAAAAAAAACGCAAGCACTTTTTTAAAATATAAATTATTTCAAGTTGTTATGTGTGCATTTTTAATATGTATTTTCCTATGAAATTCTGCAAAGTAACAAATAGTCTTAAGGCGCTGGGGAAGCGTTTCCGTTAAGCGGCGAAAAATACTCTGCAGCAACAAAAGCAGGCACGCGCTGCGAGGAGCAGGCGAAATTTACTTTCGCCGTCACAACGAAGCAAGTGAGTCCCATTTTTTTGGGTCTATACCTCGTCCGCAAAGGAAAAGCCGTTTTTCCCGCGGGATTTTGTGATATAAAGACGGGCATCTGCCAAGCTCATAAGGGCGCTGCCTGGGTCTTCTTTAGTGTGTACCTCTTTAAAGCGGGCTATACCTATGCTTACAGAGACCACCAGGCCTTCTTCCCGCCACTGCATGGAGAACACTTTTTCACAAAGCACAGCGCAAAAGTCCACAATGTCCATATCTGGCTCTAAAATTGCGCAAAACTCATCGCCCCCAAAACGGTAGGCGCGCATTTTTGAGCCCCCGGTTTGGCGCAAGGTAGTGGCAATGCGGCGCAGCACATTGTCGCCCACCAAGTGACCAAAGGTATCATTGACAGATTTAAAATTATCTACATCCATCATAAGCAGGTAAAAGTCATCACTGCCTGCCAGCATAAGTGTGTAGTCATTTTCAAATTTATGGCGAGAGAAAACTTTGGTAAGGGAATCCTGGTTTATTTTTTCATCCTGGCTTTCGATTTGCAGAGCCACTTTAGAAAGTTCGTCCATTGGCAAGAAAAATGTACCCTTGGAGCTTAAAAGCGCTTCAGGGTTTTTGCCTATATTGCGTAATGCTCTGGAAAGCCCTTGCTGTTCTACAATAAGGCGCTTTGCCAAGTGCAGCATAAAGGCATAAAACAGCACAAATGTAAGTAGCACTGGCAGTAAGTAAAAGGGCAGGAAAAACAGCGTTTCTTTAAGGGTAGACATAGGTGTTGAGGTAAGCACAAATGTAAGCGGGGGCTCACTTATTTCCCACTGCGCTGAGATGCTAAAAAAACGGGCAACAGGGTTTTTATCTGCCAGTTGTTCCCTATACGCACGTAAACTTTCTGTGCCTATTTCTATACCGCCATTATGGATAGAAAAAACCAGGGCATCGTTTGAAAATACATAAAAATTCGTTTGTTGCTCTTCCAACACTGCCTGCAGTTTCTGCTCCAGCGCATTGACACTGACGTCCAGGGCTAAAAACCCTATAAGTTCTCCCGCTGGCGAGTATACCTGGCGACCAATGCTTATTACCCGCTCATGACGAAAAAAGTCTTCATACGGCTTTATCCATATATCGCCCCTGATGGGTGTGCGGGTATACGCATACCAAGGGCGGTCTTTAGAGCAAAACGTAGGAGGCACCAGATACTCTGGCTGTATTTCCATTATATCTGTATGGATATTATAAAAAAAGGTATTAACATGCCAGGGTAGAACTTTCCCAATAGTTTTCCACTCCGGTGTTATGACAGAGCTACCAGTTCCCACACGTTCACGGGGCAAAGATGCTGTAAGTATATCCAGGGAATTGTGTATTTGCTGGAAGTAATTGGTTAAAAACAGGTCGTTAAATGCTTTCAAAGATGTGTTAAGGCGCTGCTTCCCATCACTTATGGAACGGTATACCCCTAAACCGCTTACGCAAAGTGCAAGCACTAACGCCAGCGCAAATGTTAACGCTGCGACAGAACGTATTTTCCGCAAAAGGGGAGGAGAAGAGGAAGAAAGAGAATGCATGGGTCCCTTTTAGGAGCATTATTAAAGTGCCTGGCTGCCTCGCACAGATATGTATACATATTCTAAAAAAGAGCAAAAAACCTGCGCACACATGGATATTAGTTTTATTTTTTTAATAAAACGTATTTAAAAATTGTACCAAAAAGCATGGCAATACGCAAGAGGCAGCCTTACTTCTCCAACCATGCCGCCAACAATATCTGGTATTCTTCTTCCGTCCAGCCTGTCACCCCATACATACCAGCCGCCAGCCTTTGCCGGGAAGCTTCCCCCAAAAGCAGGGCTGCTGCTACAGATACATTAAAGCTTTGTATCATGCCATACATAGGGATATATACTTCCCCATCCACAATATCCAAAAGCCCTGCATCTACCCCGCTATGCTCATTACCCATGATAAAAGCCGTGGGTTTTGTAAAATCATACTCGTACATGGGTTTTGCTTTACCTGTACAGCTTGTGGCAAGTACAGTATACCCTTTTAGCGCCTCCTTTAAACTCGCTTTATCCCTATGCCTTTCTGTGACCACCCACTTTCTGGCTGATGCAGAGGTTTTTTTGCTTAAATCCGGAAAGGCCTGCGTGGTATAATATAAATGCACATCCGGCACCCCAAAGGCATCGCAGCTTCTATATATGGCGGAAACATTGTGCGCGTCGTACACATTGTCCATAACCACTGTCAGGCCTTTTTGCCTGTACTTGAGTACCTGTTCTATTTTTGCCTGACGCTCTTCCGTTCTTTCCGCCATGCTTAAAACTCCAAAGAACCAGGTGTTCTGGGAAAGGGCAGCACATCGCGTATATTGGCAATACCTGTAAGCAGCATAACCAGCCTTTCAAAGCCCATGCCAAAACCCGCGTGCGGCACTGTGCCAAAACGCCGTAAGTCTAAATACCACCAGTAATCTTCTGGGTTTTGCCCCAGCTCTTCTATACGCTTTACCAGCTTATCCAGCCTTTCTTCCCTTTGAGAACCGCCAATAAGCTCCCCTATGCGCGGCACCAGCAAGTCCATTGCCGCCACTGTTTCCGGATCCCCTTTATCATCATTGCCGCGCATATAAAACGCCTTAATAGCCTTGGGGTAATTATACACCGTTACCGGCGCCTTAAAATGCTCTTCTGTTAAAAAACGCTCATGCTCTGTTTGCAAATCTTGCCCAAAACTTACCGGGTACTCAAATTTTTTCCCGCTCTTTTTCAGTATTTCCACAGCTTCCCTATACGGCACCCGCACAAAGTCCTTCTTTACCAACTCTTCCAGCCTGCCCCTTAGGCCTTCATCCACAAACTTATCAAAAAGCGCAATGTCTTCTTCGCAATGCTCCAACACCTGCTTTGTTACATAGCGGATAAGCCCTTCCCCTAAATCCATATTGTCATAAATATCCGCAAACGCCACCTCTGGTTCTATCATCCAAAACTCTGCCGCGTGCCTTGGCGTATTAGAATTTTCTGCCCTGAAGGTTGGCCCAAATGTATACACCTTGCCAAGCCCCAGCGCCAAAGCCTCTGCCTCTAATTGCCCAGACACCGTTAAATACGCGCTTTTTTCAAAAAAATCCTTCGCCACATCTTTTTCCCCAAGTGGCAAAGTTGTTACCCTGAACATTTCCCCCGCACCCTCGCAATCTGCCCCTGTTAAAATAGGCGTATGCACATAATGGAAACCTTCTCCATGAAAATACCCATGCACCGCCCGTGCCGCCTCTGACCGCACCCTTAGCATGGCCCCATACTTGTTTGTCCGCGCCCGTAAATGCGCTATACTGCGCAAAAACTCGTCCGAATGCCGCTTTTTCTGCAAAGGAAATGTCTCCGCATCCGCAAAGCCAAATACATCCATTTCCTTTACCCGTATTTCCCACTTCTGCCCTTTGCCAGGCGATACTACCACTTCCCCCACAACCATCACAGATGCACCCGTGTTTACCCCATCCAGCGCATGCCACGCAAGTGAAGCTTCGTCCACTATGCACTGCACATTCGCAAGGCATGAACCATCATTCAATTCCAAAAAACTGAAACCCTTGGAATCCCTGCGCGTCCGCACCCAGCCACATACCGTGGCAACAGGCAATGGGGCTTTTAAGCTGAGTATGTCCTTTATTGGCGTTCTTTTCATGGCTGTGTCCTTTTAGTGGGTGGTTAGTAGGAGTGAATGGTTGATATGGTCGGGTGTGTGTGGGGGGATTGGGTGGGTGGAAGAATGGGAGGGAAGATGGGAGAGGGGAGAAGGAAGAAGGAAGAGAAAGGCACTGGGGGGAATAATTCCCCCCAGACCCCCTTGGCTGAGACTGGGGCAAAATAGCAGGCGTTGTGGCCGCGTAGGTTGGCTTGAAAATTTTTTCGCCGCCCCTTTCTGGACACAAAAACCCTTGTACCCCGCCACCCCTTCTTTGTCCAAAAAGTGGCGGCGAAAAAGTTGCCACTTCCGAATTTTTCTCGCAGGCTCGAAAAATTCGGATTTTTTTTAATTTTAAAGAACGGGTAATGGCATGTATGCCTTTACCAAAAACTTTACATATACAGCCCAAGTCTGACAATGCTTCTAAACCCATTTATTACCGTGAGGAAGGCGGCGCAGACAGCTTGCGCAGCAAGCGTCAAGCCGCCTTCCTC
>CAZPTC010000029.1:0-14621 GCA_964589455.1 uncultured Desulfovibrionaceae bacterium
CAAGCCCCTGTAGAAGAAGCTGCGTTGAAAAGCCAGGCAGAACTCCTACCCTTACAAACGCAAGTAAGTAAGGAAGGGTTGGCTGGATACCGTGGTGTCCAAAATGAATTTTACAAACTCTCTGCTCCTAAATCTTCGTCTCTGGCAGCAGGTCAGGCCGCTACAGACGTAAACAGGGCTCTTTCTTCGGCAAGTGGCACTATGAACCGCGATATGGCAAGGCTTGGGATAAATCCTTCAAGTGGTGCTTCTACCAGTGGCCTGCGTAACCTTGCTTTGCAAGGTGCGGCTATGCAGGCAGGGGCTGCCAATACAGCCAGAGTGCAGAATGATGAGATGAATTTGAAACGTCTAGCTCAAGGCATGCAGTTTGGACAAGCGTAAGAAGCGGCAGGGACGCCGCAAGGCCGCGCGTCATAAAGAGGAGATAAATCTATGAGTATGGCACAACTTTTAGGTGTCTGGAACAGTATGCCACGCACAGAAGCCGCGGCGCTTAGTACGGAAAATATGAACAGCGCGGCGCGTAGTTTTGCAGCTATGGATAAAAAGGTGCAGCAGCAAACAACAGGTACGCAAACTACCACACAAAACTCTGGGGGTAGCTTTTTGGGCGATATGCTCCCTATAGTGGGTGGTGTGGTGGGCGGTATTATTGGTGGTGGGCCAGCAGGCGCAATGATTGGTAGTTCACTTGGTGGCGCAGTAGGTAGCGCACTCGGTGGTCAAAATGCCGCTGGTATTGCTGGTATGGGGGCAAGTTTGGCTGGTGGTATTGGGGGTATGATGGAGTCCACCCCTTGGTCATGGAGTGGGAACAAGAACTCTTCTGTATCCCCCACTGCATCAAGCATTATTAGCAAAAATGCGCAGAATGCAGCAAGTGGTTTGAGTTTGAATAGCTCAGTGGGAAATGCCATTGCGAATTCAAAAGCGTCCTTAAAGAACTTGGGGAGAATTGTATGAGTGGCTATGCACCGCGCAGTTTTGGCAATGAATTTATGGGTGGTATGCAGGCAGGTCAGGCTATGGGTGCCAGCCTTGCAGAAATGGATATGAATAGTCGTGTTGGAAAAATGGCTTCGCAAGTTCAGCAAGCAGGTGGGGATGTAAGTGTTCTTGACCCAGGCAACATAACCTCTCCACGGGATATACAGGCTCTTGGAAAATTTCAGGAGCAATATATGCAAACCAAAGAAGGCCAGGCAAAAGTTTTTGAGGCTTATAGTAACTGGGGAACACACCAGGCAAACAGGGTGCAAGCCACAATGAAGTTTTTGGAATCGGATGCTGTCAAAAGTAATCCAGAGCTTTGGGCGGCTGGTGTTCAAGAAGCCGCAAGGTTTCTTGGTATTCCAGAAAACCTTGAATACGATGCCAGCGCTGGAAAATTTTGGATTATGCGCCCAGACGCTAACGGAAAATATGCGCGTACAACGGAAAGTTTGTCTGCCGAGGATATTGACGGGTATATGCAAAAATTCAGGCAACAACCCAATGAAGCTAAAAAGTTTGTTGTAACAGCAGGGATAAGCGCTTTTGAACAAAATATACGCAATAACCAAGACCCAACAACCTGGTTGAAAGCATCTGACAGGAACGGAAATCATATCGACCTTGTCCCAAATACACGCCCTGGTGAACATGGTGGTCTTGAGCCTGGCTTTCTTGTGATGAAAGCAGGTTCCCCTTCGCAGTATGTCCCATCAGATAAACTTCCAGAATATGGCATAAGTATGCGGTCTTCTGAAGATGCACTGAAAGAAAAGGGATTAAGGCACGCGCTTGCTGGGCAAGGTAGTGGTGACCGATTCGGCCCGAAAGGCAATCAAGCTTTTCACATTGCCGCGCTTCAAATGGGTTATATGTGGGATAAAGACCAGCAAATGTATTTCAAAACTACGCAAGACTTTGATGGCAAGCCAATTCCCGACTACAACAGCGCCATGTCCCCTGATATGATGAATGAACTTATGCGAAGGACTGGAGGAGGTTCTGGAGCTTCTCCTGCGGGCTTGGCAAATAATGACCCATTGGGTTTATTCAATAAAGGCAAAGAGAATACAAACTTGCCAGGACAATCATTGCAGCTATCAGGTAAAGCACCGCAATTACCAGAGCCTGTGGTGAATGCAATAAATAATGTTGGAAGTCCTACACCTGCTATAGATGAAAACTCCCCAGATTTTGATGATTACCTTGTAGAGAATATGCAGACCAAAACAAGTAAGACTCCAACTGGATTGCATACAGAGTATTATTATTGGGATGCAAATGGAAATCGCAAAGCACTTACTGAAGAAAAAGGCCTTGAAATAATAAAGAAAATAAGAGCTATTCAAGAGCAAAGACGTAAGGAAAATGATCTGCAAGGTCAGCAAAATATCAATGATTTCTCGCAGGCTTTCGCCAGAAGACTGGGACTTTGATGGCGCTATGAATCTTTGTTTACAGCTCTATTGCTCCAATTTTAATACCCAATGCTCACTGACAGAAGGAATACTTCATGCTTAATATTCAAGAAGTCCGCTCACTTTACCCACAGTATTCGGCAGTGGCAGATGATGAACTCGCAAAGGCGTTTCATGCAAAGCGTCACCCAGATATGGCCTATCAAGATTTTGAAAAAACATTTTTAGGGCAATACACACAGGAAAATCAAGAAGAACTTGGTTTTTTTGATAAGGCATGGAATACAGGCGGGGCTATTTTAGAAGGGGCAACCTTTATCCCAAGCGACATTGGCAATGCCCTGGAAGACGCCATTTGGGGTTTTGACCCAAGTGATAAAGAAGAAATGGCAGAGCGTGAAGCCTTAGAAAAAGAAAGACTAGCCTACAGAAATAAGTACGAAGGTAAGGCCTTTGAGGGTGTACCCGATGCAATGGGATCTGCGGGCTATTCTCTCACCACTATGGGGGCTGGTTTGCTTGGGGGCGTAGCAGGTTCTGTTGCAGGGCCTATTGGTGCTGGGGCAGCAGGTATGGCTGCTTCTGGAACTATGGCATACCGGGCAACTGTAGCTGAGTTCAACCGTAATCTGCATAAAGTGAGTACAGAAGTTCTTGGGCATGAACCTACAGATGAAGAATGGGCACGCATAGAAAGTACCTTCGCTGATCAGGCGACACGTTATGGCTTATGGGAAGCTGGACCAGAAGCAGTAAGTAACCTTTTTATGGTGAAAATTCTTGGTCCGCTTGGGAAAAAGATTACAGGCGGCATCCCAGAACTTATCAAGAAAGTAGCTGGTCTTTATGGAGAAGAACTGGCAACGGAAACCATTACACAAATTGGGCAAAGTGGAGTTGAGGCAGAAATTGGCCTTAGAGATGAAGCTCTTGGGCCCGTGGACGCTTTTAAAGAAATAGCCCCCGCAACATTCTGGCAAACAACCTTGTTTGCTGGTGGTAAGAAGGCGCTGGATACTGGGTATAATCTGTATAGCTTACGCAAGGCAGGCAAGGATAATAGCACAGAGGATAGTGATGCAGTGCCAAGTGAAACCTCTGATACACGAGCAGACGGGCAGCCTGGAGCCACAGTAGGACTAAAAGGTTTGCTTGCCTTACCTGAAGGGAACCAAGGTCTGCTTGCCTTACCCGAAGGGAACCAAGGCCTGCTTGCTTTACCCGAAGGGAAACGTGCCCTACCTGAAGGTACCGGCGCAATGCCCATGGGTATGGATAGCACAGGAAAAGACCCTATTCCTGCGATGCAGGGGAGTAATATATCTGATCCTATATCTGTAGCACCATTTCTTGCACTACCTGCCGGTTCAGGTAGTGATGACTCTGATAATCGTGGCGGCGGTGGTGGAACTCCATCTTGGGCGGGTGGAAAGTCTCAGCTTTCTTACCCGCATAATGCCATTTATTTTGGGGCAAATTCCTCTAAAGGTGATGAGCCTTCCCTGCGTTCGATGGCAACCCAAGAGAATATACCAAGTATAGATTCAAATGGGAAAGAGAGCTCTCCCCGTATGGTTCGCGTAAACGCCAACTCCATTGCTTTGGAAGGCATTCCGCAAGACTTGCAAATGGAAAAAGAGCTTGAAAAAATTGGTGCTGTTGCCGAAGAAACGGACAGTGGCATTCGCTGGCGTTTTCATGTAAATAGAGAACACGCTGCCAGAGAGTGGCTAAATAAAAACTTTGGAGATGCAACGTATGTTCCCGAACAAGAACTTGGATCCGGAAAGCCCGGAAGCTATGGCGCTCAAGTACAAAATTCTGGGCTTAGACCACAGCAAAATGACGGGGGAACAGGCAGGGGAGCTTCTGGCCTCATTAGTAACGGGCAAGAATCCAGAGACAGTTATGGACAGGATGCCCAAAAAGAAAGAAAATCAGGACGACAAATAAGGGTAAAAGTTCCTAACAAGCCTGAACTATCAGCGCAGTTTGAAGTTGTTGAGGCAATCGAACTTGCCGCTTCACATATTGCTGAAAATGGCTTTATGCAAAACCCTTTCTATCTTCTGGAAAACGAGCGGCGCTATCACGATGAACCTGCCAGCCAGGCAAAGGTTTTGGAAAATGCAGCAAAGCTAGATGCCACTTTTCTTATGGACTCTGTGGACGCGAATCACGGCGCCCCGATTGTTGATGAAGAAGGGCAAGTGCTTGGTGGCAATGGACGGGCTATGTCTGTTCAGTATGCCTATTCTGCCGGAAGTCGGGCTTCCAATGCGTATAAAAAAACGCTTATAGATGAAGCAGAACGACTTGGCCTTGACCCCAGCCAAGTAGCAGAAATGGAAAAACCTGTTCTTATCCGCCGGGTAAAGACAGGTGGGTATACCAAAAGCCAAGAGCTTATTTCTTCCCTCAATGATACCTATACGGATAGTAAAGCAAAACGTGCGGCTGGTAAATCGCGTGGTGATAGGCTACGTCCAAGGACTTTACAGGCTATTGCAGAAGGAATGCGCAACGCAGAAGTAGAAACATTACGGGAATACTTTTCTGAAGAATCTTCTGCCTATACTGTGGAAAGGTTGCTTGATGACGGTGTTATCCAGCCTGCTGAACGCAATGCGTATATTGGCTCTGACGGCCTGCTAAACCCGGATGGCAAAAGCTTTGTTGAGGCTGCTCTTCGTGGGCGCATTGCCAAAAATTACGAAAATCTTGCTCTCTTACCCGCTGATGCATTGGGGAAAGTGGACGCTGCCATACCACATATTCTTGCGGCTGAACATATCGGCGGTGTGTGGGATATTACCCAGAATGTAAGTGACGCCATTGATATGGTGGTGGATTTTAAGCGCAGTGGGCAAAAAGACCTCTATACATACTTACACCAACAGAACATGCTGCTTGGCAAAGCCCCTGTAGAAACAGCAAGCCCTATCACCCTTCAGATTCTTAACTCTATGCTGAATATGAAGAAGGCAGAGTTTACCAAAGCGTTTGCCTATTATGCCCAGCAAGCAAAAATTTCCCCAGAAGCTGGTGGCCTTGGGGTAGGTAAAAACCAAGACGAAGCCTTTAAGCAAAGCTTTGGGGAAGCATACTTTGATACGAAAAAAGCACCCAAAGAAATGGTAGTCAAAGGGCAGGCTTCAGATTCCGCTTCTGTTCCGGAAAAAGCTTCTTCCGAAAGCGTTCAGGAAGATGAACATGGCGCTGATGTAGATGCAGAGAGTATAAAGCCCAGAAAAGATGAACAGGGGAATGACAGTACAGAAAAAGAAGTATTGCAAACTAAACCCGAAGTAGCTGCTGGGACGGCTGAAAAGAAAGTTGTTGCAGATAACTCTACCCCTAAACCTGAAAAAAAGAAAACTCCTGCAAGTCAAATACAGGAAAGTTCCTCTGCATTACAAAGTGTAGAAGATAGTATTGTGGTGGGGAAAATTGAAGGAGAGATTGCCCGCGCCCTGCCTTTAGGCAAGAGCGGAGAGGTAAGGCTGGATAAAGAAGCTATCGCACATATTGAAAAAGAGCATGGGAAGCAAATACGGACACTTGGCTTTTCCTCTGCTCGAGAATTTGTGCTATATGTTATGAAAAATGTTTCAGTGGTATACCCAGGAAGCTCGAGCAGAGATGTTGCTTTCGTTGTGAGCATAAAAAAGCCGTGGAAACAAACAGTGCTAAAACTATCCTTTGACAGCAATGGAGAGTTTTACAGAGTGAAAACGGCTGGGCCCGTTAGGGACGGGTATTTTAAAAGTAAAAAGCCTCTCTGGGAAAGGGCGCAGACCAATCTTATTCAAAAGAATATCCCTTACGCTTCCACTGGAGACCTTGCGACCAGTGACACGGGCCAGAAAAGGCTTTCTGGGAAGAATGATACTCCCGAAAGCGGGAAAGTCAAGAGTAAGATAGAAGACTTTGGCGAAAAGATAGGTGGTGCAAGAAAGGATGTATGGACTGACTGGCGCAAAGAAATGGGCGCTGTAACTAATGATGACATTCTCACAAAGCCCCTTGAAAAAGTTTTCCCTGAACCAAAATACGATGCCCTGTTAAAGGCGGGGGCTAATCCCAAAGCTGTTGCTCTTCTCCATGCTGTACGAGATTTTGTAGCAGAACAAAAGAAGCTGCTTAGAAAAAGACCACGCCTTGCAGGAGAAATAAAAGCATTACTGGAAGGCGTTACAAGTCTTCTTGATTCACAAGAAAACTATACGCACTTTGTTGATAGTTTGCGTAGCAAAACATCTTTTCCTGAAGTTATGGACGTGGCAGAGCTGTATGATGCCGTGGGGCACGGGAAATCCCTTGCTGGGGTTCGCATTAGCGCTGGGCATTACTCTAAATATAACGGGGTAGAATATAAACCTGCAAAACTTGTTTGGGTAGTTGAAAAAAAGGCGACAAAAACCTCTCTTTCTAACTGGCCTAAAGAGTTAGCTAGTGGAGAAACAAGGGCTGAAGCCATTGAAAATTTTAAAAAGGCATATACTAACCTTGATATAACAGAACGTACCAAAACAAAAGGTGTAACACTTTCTGTTTATTACTATAAGAAAAATTCATCTGAACAATTCATTGGTGTAAAGTCTGGCAAAGAATATGTTCAGCTTGCAGGGCCTTTTTCTTCCTCTAAAGAAGCATGGGCGTATGCCAAAGATAACAAAGCTGAGCTTGAAGAAAAATTCAATACTCTGAAAGAAGTACCTGACGAGCGTAGAGAAACAAACAACCCACGTGTAGGTGAAGATAGGCGCAATGGACAGGATATTACGCCTGAAGTATTTGCTGATGCCTTTGGCTTCCGTGGGGTGGAGTTTGGCAACTGGGTAGAAAACGACCGTAGGCAGGCAGATTTGAATGATGCCTATGATGCCCTTATGGATTTGTCAGGCATTCTGGATATTCCACCTAAAGCTCTTTCCCTGAATGGGGAGCTTGCCCTTGCATTTGGGGCACGCGGGGTGCCTGTGCAAAAGGGTGGCATCAAGCCCTCAGCTCACTATGAGGCGGGTAAGGTAGTTATCAACCTCACCAAAACAAAAGGCGCTGGTTCTCTGGCGCACGAGTGGTTCCATGCTGTAGATAACTATTTTTCGCGTAAAAATGGAAAGGGCGAAGAATACCTTTCTGACACCTACACAAAGCTTAATGATGAAGGCGCAGTGAGACGCGCAGTGGTGGAAGCATGGGGAAAAATACGTGCCGCAATTAAAGAAAGCGGCCTTGAACAGCGTAGCCAAGACTTGGATAAACTGCGCAAGACCCCATATTGGAGCGAAAATATTGAGCTGGGTGCCAGGGCATTTGAAGCGTATATTGTGGAAAAACTCCAGAGTAACAATGCCTCAAACGACTACTTGGTTAATATTGTAGATGAACAGATATGGGAAGCCATTTCCAACAATCAACACGGTTACCCTTACCCTTCAAAGGCAGAAATGCCTGCCATCAGTGAGGCGTTTGATAATCTTTTCCAGACAATAGAAACAGTGGAAACAGATAAAGGTGTGGCGCTTGCTTCACTTGCGCGTGGCAATACCCCTGTTCGTGTAGTGGAGGTGGATACATCTATTGTACCAGAGTTTAGCAAAATGCGAGACTTGGCGCGTTGGCTGAAAGATTATTTATCAGGAGAGCCTAATGTTACTATAGCGTCAACTGGGAAAACAGTAAGATTCAGTAACAATAACCTTGAGGCATCTTTAAAACGAAAAAGAGAAGACAACCATAATAAGGCTTATGGAGCATTGCGTAAACTTGTCCAACAAGCAGAGTTTGCAGAGTTTGAAGAAGCAGATAATCGACACCCATATTTGCGTGGGCAAGAAATCTATTTTTCCGCAATGAAAATGGGCGAAAAATATTACGCGGTGCGGCTTAAATTTGATGTGCCTAGCGACAAAGAAATTTTGCTACGACAAGAAAGGCTAAAAGATACATCTATAGAAGATTTGCGGTATAAAGACCATAGCCTTCGTGAAATAGAAATAGCTCCTGTCCTGTATCGTGAACCAGCCCTCCAAGGAGGGATTCACGCAGAAACTGAAGCTACGGATGAAATAGCCTCAATCCTGCACCGCAGATTAGCCACAAAAGTGGGTTCTGCGCAGTCAATCGAAGCCATTTCTGAAATCAGTTTAGATGTTCTGCGTGGGGCTGTCAAGCCTTCACAACTTGAAGACGGTGTTTTGTCTTCTCTTATTCCGGGGGAATTTCTTACCCCAGCAAAACGTATATTTGAGCGTTCAATCCCTATATCTAAAATCCAAAAGGTGGTTGACAAACTTACAGGGCGTTCTGCCAATATAGCAGAAACCCATGTTGTGCAAAGCTTTTCTGACTTACCCAGCGCATTGCAAAAGGCGTTTCGTGGAAATGAGCATAGCTTGGAAGCGGTGTATGACCCCGCTACAAAAACTATGTGGATGGTTGCAGATAACTTACACTCCACTGAGCGAGTGGCAGAAGTCTGGGTACATGAACAGGTAGTTCACCACGGTTTGCGTGGCTTATTTAGCAAAGCGGAATTAGAAGGGCTTTTTAATAGGCTTTGGACAGAGCTAGGCGGTTTTGCGAATGCAGAACTCAGGGAAATTGCCAAAGTGTATGGGCTTGACCCGCGCAATAATAAGGCGGATCGCTACCAAGTAATGGAAGAATACCTAGCCTCTATGGCAGAGAAAAAGAAAAACGAACTGCTTGCTCCCAAAGAAAAAACAATCTGGCAAAAAATACTGGAAGCAGTGCGCTTTTTTATGGATAAAATTGTAAAAAAAGTCACCACAAATGAAGCTTCCTCTCGCCATATAAATATAGACGGGTTGCTTTCTGCTCTTGGTGGTTATGTAATGGAGGGCATTCCAGCGGGGGAGATACAAAATACAGCTGGCTGGAGTGGAAGCCCTGCTTTTGCTTCTGGTGTTGAGAATGTAGAGAGTTTGCGCGCTGGTGAACAACTCAAAAAAGATATGGAAGAATGGGGAAGGCAGATAGATGAATATCAGGAGGGTGGAAGCGAAACAAAACTAATCAAAGTATGTCACACCCCAGATGTTTACAAAAAACTTGACGCTCCAGATATTGATATGGTTATGACTACAGGAACAATATCCAAGGTTCTTTCAGGGAAAGAGGATCACGGAATACCCAAAGAGCTACTAAAAGACCTTCCTCGCGCTCTTGCAGAACCTATTATGGTTTTTGAATCTGCAACAAGCCCTAATTCATTTGTTGTATTAACAGATATAAAGCATGAAGGCCGTTCTATTATGGCGGCTATACATGTGGATAAGGAGTTACAACGTACCCGTGTCAATGATATTGCCAGTGCTTACAAACGTAAAAGCGAGGCATGGTATATCGGGCAAATTGAAGAGGGCAGGCTTTTGTATCAAGACAAAAAGAAAAGCCTCGCATGGGCGCGGACTGCCAGGCTACAATTGCCCATAGTGCGCAAACTCCCATCGAGACTTTCTGCTAACAGATTACTGACGGATGCAGATATTGTCAAGCCAATCATGCCAGAGGATTCTAATAGCAATACCCCGCTTGCTTCTGTAGCGGAAGCAGGTTCACCAGAAAGCAAGAAGATTGAAGCGGCACGCCTTTGGGAAGAAATGGGAACAGATAGTCCCTACTTCAAAAAATGGTTTGGAAAAAGCAAAGTGGTGGATAAAGACGGAAAGCCCCTCATGGTATTCCATATTACCCCTGCTACCTTCGATAGTTTTATTGTTGGCAACAGTAGCAACTTTTATGGCAAAGGAATTTATACAACAACTGACATTGAAAAAACATCTTTTTCCAATGACCCTACTTGGAATATGATGAAACTTTTTTTGAGAATAGAAAATCCGCTCAATTATCATGAAAAAATAGGGGCAAAAAGACTAGAAGCACTAAAAGAACACCTTATGCACTGGTGGGATAATTCATCTAAAAAGAACGGACTGTCTGCTGACTTCATGGTGAAGGATAATTTTCTTTGGGGAATAGATAAAAATACAAGTCTTGGTAAGGTGCTACATACTCTCGATAAGATAACGGAAACATTTGGCTATGAAATTAATTCTGGCCCACTTGTACATGACGGGGTAAAAGTTGATTTTGATGGATATTCTTACTGGGTTGCAAAAGACCCCAAGCAAGTGAAGTCTGTAGACAATCAAGGCACGTTTGACACGGAAGACACACGAATATTTGCCTCCCTTGCCAAGCCGTCTTCTATCCCTGACCCGAACAAGCCAGACTTCCTCGGCAAAGTGGCCAGTATGGGCGTAAAAGACGCGGCCAAAATGGCGAACATGCCACCTATTGCTCACCATTATGGTGGAAACGATATTACTCTTCTGCAAAGGCTTACCACACTGCCCCACTGGCTGGCAAAGAAATACCCTGCGTTTGCCAAGATATATGACAGACAGTTGCGCCGTATAGATGAATGTTCGGTGGCCAAGCAAAAAAGCCTGGAAAGTATCCCTTCCATTTTTGGGAAAAACAGGCTTTCTGCAAAGGAAATGAAAGAACTTGCTGGCATTATGTGGAAGTATGAAGGAAAGGATATACCAGAGCTGGCAGACGTGCAAAAAATTGAAAGTGCAGATAAGCTTGCCAATGGCAGAGCGCTTATTGCTATACACAAAGATTTTTACACAGCCTATAAAAAGTGGCTGGATACCCTGCCTGCTTCTGCTAAAGTAAAACAGGCCATGCTGGAAATACGCAAAAGCTTGGATGCAGACCTTATCATGGCATATAACAGAATGGCAGAAATGCACGAAATGAGTGAGGACTCTATAAAACTTTTACGCTCAAATATTGGTATGCAGCCCAACTATTTCCCGCACCATAGGTACGGAAAGTATTATGTACAGGCTAAAATAGGGAATGAAGTTGTATACCGTGAACACTTTGACGCAGCTACAGACGCTCTTGCGCAACGGAAAGCAAGAGAAATTCAAAAAGGACTTCTTGCAAAGTACCCTGATGCAAAATGGTCTGACGGCAAGAACAAAAAGCTTTCTGAAGATATATATGGCGCTCCGATTGACACTGAGGCAATGGAGCAAATTATTAAGGCCGCTGCAGCAAAAATACCTGACAAAGAACAAGCAAAGCAGATTATTGAAAGTCTCTCTTTGGCTGTTGCCGATACAATGAAAGCACGGGGCTGGGGTTCTCATTCTATTGGAAGAAAGGGAGTTCCTGGCTTTGAACAGGAAGATATTGCGCGTGTTCTCTATGATTACAAAAGCGGTCTTCAGGGTTGGCTTACAAAAATGGACGCAGCAAGAGACTTCACAAAAGCTCTTGGGGAAATTGACGCAAAGAAAGACCCTGGGCTTTGGAGCTATGCCGCAAAGTATGTGGAAGATATGCTCCGCAATTCTGATAATATTGACAGAATAACAGGTAATATCAAGTCTGTGGCCTTTGTCTGGTATCTTGGGGGCAATCTCAAGACCGCTGTAGTAAACGCCACGCAAAATATTATTGTAGGTGTGCCGCGCTTGCGCATGGATGTAAAAGGCGCAACAGCAGAATGGATAACAGCGGCTGGGGATGCCATTGTCAACCAGGTAACTGGCAGCAAAGGCAAGGGGCTTACTGAAGAAGAATACCGCCTTATACAGGAACTTCACGGGGAAAGTGTGATAACCGCAGCCTACCTGGAAGAAGTGAAAAGTCAAATGCGTGGGGTAAGCGGCGCCAATGTATGGAACAAGCTGACTAACTTCATGGGTTGGCCTATGGCGCAGGTGGAACAGCATAACCGCGCAAGCCTTGCTATTGCAGCCTTTAGGGCAGCGCGTGAAGGCAAACTGAAAGATTCTGCCAGAAAACGCCTTGGGATAAAGGGAGAAAAGGCCAGTTATGAGGAGGCAAAGGCTTTTGCTGAAGGGGTTGTTCGTGACGCGCATTACGTTTACGGTAAAAGTAATACCCCGGAATGGCTGCGTGGCAGTGCCTTAGCCCGTTCGCTTTCTCCTATTTTCACCTTTCGCTCTTTCTCTTTCAACATGCTCAATATGTGGGCTTGGGCGCTAAGAACCCAAGGAAAGGAAGGGATGAAATTTGCCGCTTCCTCTATTGCCGCCACTATGACTTTAGGCGGCCTTACAGCCTTGCCCTTCTACGCCACACTTATGGCACTAGCACAAGCAATAAGCGGTGATGATGACGATTGGACTGAAGTAATTCGGCAAAGCCTGCCCGAAGTGGATTGGGTGCGGGATGTTGCCTGTTATGGCCTGCCTGCCATTGCCGGGGTAAATATTGGTGGCTCTTTGAAAATGGAAACTCCCATGACTGACCCGCTCAAAAAAGGGGGCACACCTAAAGAAGTTTTCTGGGGGGCAATGGGTGATATGATAGGTATTCCCTACTCCATGCTGGAAAATATCTTCAAGTCTATGGAAGCTGCTGATAAAGGTAATACATACAGAATGATAGAGGAAGCCTCTCCGGTTGCTGTAAAAAACGCTATGCAGGCATGGCGCTTATTTACGGAAGGGCAAACCACTATGAGTGGACGGCCTATCAACACACCTGGCCAGCAAGGCGCAAGAAAACTGACAGAAGCAGAATCTGTTGGAAAAGCCCTTGGCTTCCAGCCAGTAAGCAGTACCAAGAGTTATGAGGCGTATGCAGCGGAAAACCATGCAGATATGGTGCGAAGCCAAAAAATAGACGAACTTACTGTTCTTTCACTGAAAACTTTTGACACTGGTGACCCAGCAGGCAGACTTGCCATGCGGCGCAAACTGCAAGAGTGGAATGATAAAATGACAAAGGAAGGCAAGCTCCACATGCGGATAAAAGAAGCAGACGTGCAGCGCAGGGTGAAGTCACGCAGAAGGGAAAACACACGGAATGCCAAGAGCATACAGAAAGGAGAACGTGCAGCAAGTGTTTGGGGGTTGACGGGGTAAGAAGAGTGGCTTGACAGAATATAAACTAAAAGTTATATTCCTTGCATGAACTGGACAGTAGAATTTCTTAATGCCGAAGTAAAAGCGGAGTTTGAAGCACTCCCTGTTTTGTTGCAAGCCAGCCTCATCCGTGTTGTAAGCCTTATTCAAGAAAACGGCTTGGAAAATGTGGGTATGCCGTATGTGCGACACCTTACAGGTAAGCTTTGGGAAATGCGTGGACGCGGCAAGGATGGGATAGCGCGAAGTATATATGTTACTGTCACAGGCCGCCGTGTGGTAATTGTCCGCTCATTTGTGAAAAAAACACAAACCACACCAGACGCAGAAATAAAAATAGCTTTGAAAAGAGCAAAGGATATAGTATGAGCTTAGATGTGTGGGAATACCACAAAGAACAAATGGCCATAAACCCAGAATATAAAGAAGCGTATAACGCGCTGGAACCAGAGTTTAGTGTTGCCAACGCTCTCATCAAAGCACGAACAAATGCTGGGCTTACACAGACTGAAGTCGCCACCCGGCTTGGGGTTTCTCAGCCTGCTGTTGCGCGCATGGAGTCGGGGAAGAATATTTCGCTGAAAACTATTGCTCGTTATGCAAGCGCTGTTGGTCAACCTGTTCATTTGGATATTTTGCCCCAGTAAGACCTCATATCGCTTATCAACTTTTCAATTTTGAAACAGCCCCCTGCTAAACTGACAGGGGGCTGTTTTGTTTTATAGTTTCTGCATAGCCGCCATGCAAATACCGTTATTCAAGGCTCTGAAAGCAATACGGTTAAACTCCATGCCCAGTTCAACAAGTTTGTACTGGTCATCGCAAAGTGTTTCAATAAATGTGTCAGAAGATACAGCGGGGTTTTGGTGAATACTGCTTCTTATCCTACCAATAGAGCAAGAGGTGGTTTTCAAAAGGTCTGCGCTTAAGTCCCGTGCAAGCCTGTTGACATCCTGTATAGCCTTTGAATAGCGCAGTTTGAGCAAAAGGCTTTCTCTGGTGTGTGGGCCTATGTTCGGGTCTTCCAAAAGTGCACACGCTTGCTTGCCAAGGGTGAGCTTATCCCAAGGGGAAAGCTGGAGGCTTTCAAGAAGGGTGGGCTTGGGCAGGGATTGCCTTTTGGCTTTTTTTGCTTCCTTTTCTTTAAGTGCCGCTTCCATAGCATTAAAGGCCTCTATGAACTTTACCTTCCATGCAAGAGCGGCTTTACCCGTGAAGCCCATAACAACGAGAGAAAAGGCATCGCGGGTCAGGGAATAAGCGG